>JBEKWQ010000113.1:5843-8124 GCA_049512875.1 Acidimicrobiales bacterium | reverse complement strand
GTGCACGGGCTCGTGGCCGGAGTGGATGACCTCGGTACCCGCGCGGTGCAGGTCGTCAATCACTCGCCCGACCGACCACTCGTTCCCGGGGATCGGGTGCGAACTGAGGATGACCGTGTCGTCGGGTCCCACCTTCATGAAGCGCGCGTCGCCGCGCGAGAGCTTCGAAAGAGCCGCCAGCGGTTCACCCTGACTGCCCGTGCAGATCACGCAGATCTCGCCGGGACTGAAGCGGTCGATGTTCTCCACGTCCACCAGGTCCGCGGTGTTCACGTGCAACAGATTGAGTTTGCGCGCGAGCTTCACGTTCGCTTCCATCGATCGGCCCATGAGGACGATCTTTCGCTTCTGCTCGAGCGCGACGTTGATGATTTGCTGGACGCGGTGGATATGACTGGCGAAGCACGCCACCACCATTCGACGCTCGGGTCGCTCGAGGAACAATCGTCGAAGCGCACCACCGACGGACCGCTCCGAGGCGGTGAAGCCCGGTTCCTCGGCGTTGGTCGAATCACAGAGCAACAGCGCCACGCCCTCGTCGCCGATGGCGGCCAGTCGCGACACGTCAGTTCGGCGATTGTCAATAGGGGTGAGATCGAGTTTGAAGTCACCCGAATGCACGACGATACCGACCTTGGTGTGAAACGCGAGCGCGTGCGCACTGGGCACCGAGTGCGTCACGGGGATGAATTCGACCTCGAAGGGACCGATCTTCCTTCGTTCGTGGTCGTGGACTTCGATGAATTCGAGGTCCTTGGCGACCTTGGCCTCGGTGAGACGATGGCGCGCGAAGCCGAGCGTGAGTGCCGAGCCGTAGATCGGCACGTTGACGTCCTTCACGAGATAGCGCAACGCGCCGGTGTGGTCCTCGTGACCGTGGGTGAGCACGATCCCGTCGACGCGATCGCGACGCTCGATCAGCCAGCGAAAGTCCGGCAGGATGATGTCGACGCCGTACATGGTCGGTTCAGGGAACATGAGTCCCGCGTCCACCACCACGATTCGTCCGTCTTGTTCGAGCGCGAGGCAGTTCCGGCCGATCTCGCCCAGTCCGCCTAGAAACGTGACACGAATCGTGTCCTTAGCCACGTTGGGCCTGAAGCGAGGTCACGACGTCCGCGGCGGTGCGATCGAGCGTCTCGTCAGCGCCGCCGAGAGGCAAACGACACTCGCCCACGGCGAAACCTAGGAACCGCAGGGCGGCCTTGGTCGGCATCGGATTGGGGTAGGCCTCGGTGCTCGCGAAGGCGCAACTCGTCGCCAAACGCTCGTTGTACATCTGGGCCTTGGACCAGTCGCCCTTCTCGGCGGCGCGCACCAGGCTCGAGAACTCGGGACTGGCCCAGTGGGCCGCGACCGAGACGATGCCCACGCCCCCGATCGAGAGGAAGGGCAGGAGCAGACTGTCGTCACCGCTGTAGAGGTCGAGGTCCCCACCGAGCACGGCCTTGGTGTGCGCGGCACTGACGAGGTCGCCCGAGGCGTCCTTTAAGGCCACGATGTTCGGGTTCGTGCGCACCAGATCGATCGTCGTCTCACTGGCCAGCTTTCGTCCGGTTCGAACGGGGATGTCGTAGAGCATGATCGGCAACGCCGTGCTTTGAGCGATGGCGCAAAAGTGTGCGGCGATCCCTCGCTGGCTCGGACGCGCGTACGCCGGTGTCGTCGCGAGCACGCCCGCGACCCCGGTGCCCTTCACCCGCTCGGTCAGGGCCACCGACTGCGCGGTATTGGCGAACGTCGAACCGGCGAGCACCGGCACGTTGACCGCCCCGGCGACGCAGGCGAAGAGGTCCAACTTCTCGTCGTCGCTCAACGCCGAACCTTCGCCGGTCGAGCCCGCGATCACCAGACCGTCGGTGCCCTGGTCGACGAGAAATCTCGCGAGCGTGGCCGCGACGTCAAGGTCAAGGGAGCCGTCGGGCGAAAACGGGGTCACCATCGCGGTTAACACCGTGCCAAATCGCGTCGATCCCATAGAACGAAGTTACTACCGTTCCACGTGCGCCCTCCCCCTTCGGGTGCGATTGACTAGGGAATGAACGTCTCGATACCGATGGTCAACTTCGGCGTCGACGTGACCGCGCGCGCCGCAATCGCGACGCCGAGGATGAAACTGGTCCGGTCAAACGAATCGTGTCGGATGGTGAGGCCCTCGCCCGGTCCCCCGAAGAGGATCTCCTGGTGTGCGACCAGACCGGGCAGCCGCACCGAATGCACCTTGATCCCCTCGCCCACGTCCGCGCCCCTCGATCCGGTGACGCTTTGGCGAGTGGTCGGA
>JBEKWQ010000113.1:0-5832 GCA_049512875.1 Acidimicrobiales bacterium | reverse complement strand
CTTTCGCGCGTCGCTGATCGCGCGCGCCGCGGCGAGCGACGTCCCCGAAGGCGCGTCGACCTTCTTGTCGTGGTGCAGCTCAATGATCTCCACGCGCTCGAAGTAGGGCGCGGCCATGGCGGCGAAGCGTTCGGAGAGCACCGCGCCAATCGCGAAATTCGAGGCCATCACCACGCCGGTCTTGGTGCTCGCCTCATCAACGGCGTTGCGCTGCTCGGCACTCAGTCCCGTCGTGCCGATCACGAGACCCACCTTGTGCGACGCACACCAGTGCGCGGACGCCACCACGCTCTCGGGCGCCGAGAAGTCGATCACCACGTCGACGCCCAGGCCGTCATTGTCACTGAGGGACTTCGCGTAGGACGCACCGTGCAGAGCGGCGGGTTCGCGCACGTCGATGAGCGAGACGACCTTGAAGTCCGCCATGGCCCCGAGTCCTGTCGCCAGTGCCTGACCCATGCGACCCGCGCCGCCGACGATGACCAAGCGTTTCATTCGTTCACCCTATCCCGTCGACTTCGCGGCTCCCAGGCGAACACGTACCAGCAACCGGCGAGCAACAACAACGATCCGCCGATCGAACCAATCAAGCCAACGTCGATGTAGGGCGCGTGATAGTGGAAGTGGACCTTCCACGTGCCCGGAGGCACGATCACCTGTTGTATCAATCCCGAACGCACGACGTGCAGGGTCACCGCTCGCCCGTTCGAGACGTTCACCGCCGTGGCGTGCCAACCGGGTATCCATTCCATGGACCGTTTCAGAACGGTCGGGTGGGTCGCGGCGACCGTGATCCACGAATCCCCCCAGGTCGCGTCGACGATCTTCTTGATCCGTGACGTCGCCGCGTGCGTGCCGAGCCACGCGCTGTCTCGAACCGACGTCGCGCGAAAGTACGCGAGCGAACCGACCGTGCCGACGTTGCGCCACTGCGCTGACGAGAGCGCCTGCTGGAACTGGGTGTTGAGGTCGTAAGTGACAACGGGCTTGACGTCCTCTTTCATCGAGACCGATTCGCTCAGGATCCCGCTGATCGAGGAAACAACGACGCCCGCCGCGGATTCGTGCAGGCTCGAGAAGTCGAAGGTCACGTTCGTACTTACGGGCATCGTGATCAACGCGCCCTCGGGTCTACCCTTGGCGTCCAAGAGCTGAGCGGTCATCGGATCGGGCGACGCCGGTTGGCCGTTAAGACCGTTCACGGTGATTGAACGCACCGGCACGAGTTCACCGAAGTAGCGCACGATCGAGGACTCCCGTTGGGGCGTGACGCATTGGGGAGGCGTGCCCATACCTGGTCGCACCAGGGTGGTCAGTTTGTTCATCGGCACGATGACCGTCGAGAGTTGCAGTTGGTGATAGATGCCACGGGCCAACTGGCAACCGTCGAGACCGAACAGCGGGTGCGTCTGGGTCACGTTGCCGTAGAGTTCGTCGATGAGTGATCCGTAGCCCTGGACGCTCGGTAATTTGGTGAACACGTTCAAGTTCGCCGCGCCCAGGTCCTCGAACGTGTAGTGGTTCGTGCCCGAGGGGTCCACCAGCGCGTAACGTCCCACCGGATCGATGGCCGTCAACGCGTAGGTGCGCGAGGGTTCGACGTTCACCCGACCCGGCAAGAAGCCCTCGCTGGAGAACAACGCGAAGACCAACACGTCAAGGGCCACGAGCACGCACAGGGCCCCCACGAGTCTCGGGCGCCCGATTCCCCAAACGAGGGCCCCGAGAAAGGCCAACGCGAGAACGAGGTGCAGCGCCAGGGTGGGTCGTTCGTAGCTCGCCAAACGCACCGGCGTCGTCGTGCTCGTAATCCACTGGACGATGTCGTTGCCGAAGAACATCATGAAGAACGCGAGCAGCGCGGTCAAGAGTGCGGGCGCCAACGTCACCCACTTGCGCCACGCGCGAAGTCCGGCGCCGGCGAAGTCCTTGTCCACGAGCTTCTGCATGAACCACCCGAGGAACACCACGAGGCCGAGATCGACCAGGATCACGCTGCGGCTCTGCAGGCGCGTGCTGCCGTAGAGGGGAATCGCGCGAAAGAGGTGGCCGAGGGGCGTGTAACTGCCCCAGGTCGCGAAGAGACCCACCACGATGAGCGCGACGTAGATCGTCCACTGTCGGTCCTCACCGCGCCAACCGCGCCGGGTCAGCCGCGTGAGAAAGGCGAAGAACGAAACGAGCGCGAGCACGCCCACGTACCCAGTCACCTCGGGCAGGTTGTAGTTGATGAAGAAGCTCGGCTGATGCAAGAGCCCATTGCCACCGAAGATGTCGGGTACGAAGAGCAGGCTGGTCCACTTCACGTAGAGCGAACCAGCCCCGAACCACTGGTACGTGAGATCGGTGCGTTGGGACTGATCGATGAAGGACAATCCGGGAAGGAGCTGACCCAGACCAATGATCGCGCCCCAAAAAACGCTCAGGGCCACACCCCCCACGTAGGTGAACCGGTCGCGCCAGTTGACGGGTTGCCAGGTCGTGCGCACGAGCAGTACGACGGGAACGACGATGAGCAAGACCAGCTGCATCTCGGCGATCGCACGCGGCTCGCCGGTGAGGTCGGCCAGTCCCCACAGCGCGCTCAAACCGAGAACACCCGGTGCCAGTGCCCGAAGCCGAACCTTCCACGACGCGTCACTCGTTCGCCGCAGGGAACTGGCCATCGCGAGCATCGCGAGTAGCGCCCAAGGAAGAATGGCGTAACCCTGGACGACGCCCAGGTGCACCATCTGGCCGATCATCGCACCACTCCAGGCGTAGACGAGCGCCGCGGTACAGCTCGCCAGCGTGCCGAGCCGGTGCCAGCGCAACAGCGCGAACACGCCCAGGCCCGCCGCGACGTAGACCGCGATCATGTTGAGCACCCACGAGACCAGGGCGGGCAGCACCGCGAACAGCCAGGTCAGGGGAAAGAACGCACCAGCGTTCATGCCCCCGAGTAATGGCGTACCCGAGTCGGCGAGTCGATTGAACAACGGTAGATGTCCACTGTCGATCTGTTGACCCACGAGCACGCGCAGCGGAAAGTTCTGAATGAGGTTGTCCTGGGCAATCGCGGGATAGCCCAACAACGCCGGCACCGTAAAGACCACGATCGGCAGGCCCACGAGCAACGCCAGGGCCCAGCGATCGGATCGGGACAGGCGCCGCCACCAGCGAAATCTCACGCGGGGCGTCGTGGTCAGCATCTACTTACGCTACGTAGGAAACACGAAGCCGTGCCACCCAGTCAAAACGACTGCGTGACACGGCGGTCGTATTAGCGGCGGCGTGGACGAGGGCTACGGCGTCCGGCACCGTCACCATCGGAAAAGGACGGACCCCCGGGTCCGAGGTCACCGATCTCGTCGGCGAGCTCAGCCTCGAAGGCCGCCTCGAACGAGGAGTTCGGCTTCGCGTGTGGGGCACTCTCGCGCTCTCGGCTGGGACGCTCGCTGCGCTCTCCCCGATCGCGCGGCCCACGGTCCGGCGAGCCGGAACGCTCCGAGCGCTCGGGGCGCTCGGGGCGCTCGCTGCGATCGGGACGGGACCGGGGGGCGTCGTCGTCGGTCATACCGGCGTACTCGCCGGCCAGTGAGAGCGACACCTTGCCCTGGGGGTCGATGTCGTCCACCTTGACTTCGAGGGCCTGGCCGAGTTCGACCACGTCCTCGACCTGCCCGATGCGCTTGCCGCCGTTGAGCGGCGACATCTTCGAGATGTGCAACAGCCCGTCGCGGCCCGGCATGATGCTGATGAAGGCGCCGAACTTGGCGATGTTCACGACGCGTCCGGGGTAGGTCGCGCCGACCTCGGGCGTGGGGGGATCGAGGATGAGGGCGATGCGACGGCGAGCTTCCTCGACCGCGCGTCCGTCCTTGGCCCCGATGGTCACGGTGCCGACGACACCGTCGTCGTCCACCGCGATGTCCGCACCAGTCTCTTGCTGAAGGGTGTTGATGACCTTGCCCTTGGGCCCGATGACCTCGCCGATCTTGTCAATCGGGATCTCCATAGAGACGATCTTGGGCGCGACGTCAGCGACGTGGCTGCGCGGCTCGGGGATGGTCTCAGTGATGAGGTTCAAGATCGTCAGACGCGCGTCCTTGGCCTGGTGAAGGGCCTTGGACAACACGTCGGCGGGAAGCCCGTCGATCTTGGTGTCGAGTTGGAGCGCGGTCACCGCGTCGGCCGTACCGGCGACCTTGAAGTCCATGTCACCGAAGGCGTCCTCGGCACCGAGGATGTCGGTGAGGGTGACGTACGTGCCCTCGTCGTAGACGAGGCCCATCGCGATGCCCGCGACCGGCGCCTTGATAGGAACGCCCGCCGCCATTAACGACAGCGTCGAGCCGCAGACCGAGGCCATCGACGTCGAGCCGTTGGACTGCATGACGTCAGAGACGACTCGCAGGGTGTAGGCGAACTCCTCCTCACTCGGCAGTACCGGTACGAGCGCGCGCTCGGCCAACATGCCGTGGCCGACCTCGCGACGCTTGGGCGCGCCCACGCGGCCGGTCTCGCCCGTGGAATAGGGCGGGAAGTTGTAGTGGTGCATGTAGCGGCGGAACTCGTCGGGGGTGATCGAGTCGACCTGCTGCTTCATGCGCGGCATGCCGAGGGTGGTCACGTTCACGACCTGGGTCTCGCCGCGCTGGAAGAGCGCCGAGCCGTGGGTCATGGGAAAGAGGTCCAGTTCAGCCGAGAGCGGACGAATATCAGAGATCCCGCGTCCGTCGATGCGCACGCCCTCGTCGACGATGCGACGACGGACCAGCTTCTTGGTGAGCGACCTCACCGCAGCCTTGATCTCGCTGGTGCGTCCTTCGAACTCGCCCGACAACTGTTCGATGATCGAGGCGGTCGCGGCGTCGAGCGCGTCGTTGCGCGCGGTCTTGGTTGTGAGCTTGTTCGCGTCGGTCAGCACGTTGAGACCAACGGTCTCCACGCGCGCGTAGACGTCGTCCTGGTAGTCGAGCTGGGCGACGAAGTCGAGGGTCTTGATCGGTCCGCGAGCGGCGATGAAGTCCTTGACGAGTTGGCGCTGCAGGTTGACCGCTTCGCGGATCCAAAGCTTGGACGCCTCGAGACCGGCGGCGAGGACTTCCTCGCTCACCTTGGGGGCGCCGTCGGCGTACTTGACGAACGAACCTTCCGTGCCGCCGGCTTCGACCATCATGATTGCGACGTCGGATTCGACCGAGTCACTGAGGGACCTTCCGGCGACCACGAGTTCGAACGTTGCGGCGTCACCTTCTTGGTAGGTGGGGTGCGGCACCCATTCGCCGTCGGTCGTGTACGCCATGCGCACCGCGCCGATGGGACCGTCAAAGGGAATGCCCGAGATCATGAGCGCCGCGGACGCGGCGTTGATCGCGAGGATGTCGTGCGGGTTCTCCTGGTCGGCGCTGAAGATCGTGCCGACGACCTGGACCTCGTTGCGAAAACCCTTCGGGAAGGAAGGACGCAACGGACGGTCGATGAGTCGACAGATCAAGATGGCCTGGTCGGACAACTTGCCTTCGCGGCGAAAGAACGCCCCGGGAATCTTGCCCGCGGCGTAGGCGCGCTCTTCGATGTCAACGGTGAGGGGAAAGAAGTCGGTGCCCTCGCGTACGCCTCGCGACGCGGCGACGGTCGCGAGCAGCATCGTGTCACCGATGCGAGCGAGTACCGCCCCGTCGGCGAGTTGTGCGAGGTGTCCGGCTTCGAAACTCAAAGTCTTGTCGGTGCCCGTGATGGGGCTACTTACGCGGATTGCGTCAGTCATGGAATCTCCTTGTGTGTAGCAACACTCCGCCCGGATCCCAGTGAGCAACCTTCGCCTGCGCGACTGTTCTCCACTGGCCT
>JBEKWQ010000112.1:0-5903 GCA_049512875.1 Acidimicrobiales bacterium | reverse complement strand
TGTACCTGACCCGGCTCTACGGTCCGCTCACGCAACTCTCGAACCTGAACATCGACTACATGTCGGCCATGGTCAGGTTCGAGCGTCTCTTTGAGGTGCTCGACCTCGAACCGATGATCAAGGAGAGTCCCGACGCCGTGGCGATCCCCGAGGGACCGGCATCTCTGGCGTTCTCCCACGTGGACTTCTCGTATCCGGGTGCGGACGAGGTCTCACTCGCGTCACTCGAAGCGGTCGCGCGACTGGACGACACGCCGCGCAGCCAGGTGCTCTTCGATCTCAGCTTCAACGTCGAACCGGGCACCATGACCGCACTCGTGGGTCCGAGTGGTGCTGGTAAGACCACGATCTCGCTGCTCGTGTCACGCCTCTATGACATCGACCGCGGTTCGGTGCGCATCAACGGCCTAGACGTACGCGAGGCAACGACCACGTCGCTCAACGCGACCGTTGGCGTCGTGACCCAAGATCCGCACCTCTTTCACGACACGCTGCGCGTGAATCTCGTCTTCGCCAAGCCCGACGCGACCGACGCCGAGCTCGAACAGGCCCTGCGCGCCGCGCAGATCTGGCACCTCGTCGAGACCCTGCCGCTCGGACTCGAGACCGTGGTGGGCGAGCGCGGCTACCGGTTGTCGGGTGGCGAGAAGCAGCGAGTGGCGCTCGCGCGACTCTTGTTGAAGTCGCCGCGCTTGGTGGTGCTCGACGAGGCGACCGCGCACCTGGACGCCGAGAGCGAGGCCGCCGTCCAGCGCGCGCTCGACGAGACGATGTCCTCGCGGACCTCGCTCGTGATAGCTCACCGCTTGTCGACGATTCGAAACGCCGATCAGATTCTGGTGGTGGACGAGGGGCACATCGTCCAGCGCGGCACTCACGAGGAACTTTTAGCCTCCGGTGGTCTCTACCACGACCTCTACCAGACCCAATTCGCCAAACAGGAGCGTTGAGTCTCAGCCCATGGCGTGGGCGCCCCCGTCGACGTGGATCACCGATGCCGTCGTCGCACGAAGTAGCGGCGACAACAGGGCGACCGCGGTGTCGGCCACGGCGGACGAATCGCGCACGTCCCATCCGAGGGGGGCACGTTCGGCCCACGTGTCCTCGAACAAGGAGAAGCCCGGTATCGACGTGGCGGCCATGGTGCGAACCGGACCGGCCGCGAGCATGTTGACGCGGATCTTGTCCGGGCCCACTTCGCGCGAGAGGTAGCGACCGAGGGACTCGAGCGCGGCCTTCATGACGCCCATCCAGTCGTAGAGGGGATAGGCGCGCGAACCGTCGAAGTCCAGGGCGATCACCGACGCGCCACCAGTGGCCTCGCTCTTTTGCAGGAGCGGCCGAAAGGCGCCCACGAGCGCGGCCAGTGAATACGTCGAGATCTGCATCGCCAGGGCGACGTCCTCGAACGGGGAAGCGAACATGCCACTACCCAGGCACGACGGGGGTGCGAAGCCAATGGCGTGCACCAGTCCGTCGAGGCGCCCGAAGCGCCGCTGCACCTCGAGCGCCGCGGCTTCGATCTGGACGGGGTCGGTGACGTCGAGTTCGATGATTTCACCTACGTCGCCGAGCTTTCGCGCGGTCCGACGGGTGAGCGACGTGCCCCGTCCGGCGCCCGAGAGCGCGATGGTCGCTCCCTCTTCGAGGACTCGCCGAGCGATGCCGAAGGCCAGCGAGTCGTCGGTGAGGACGCCGGTTATAAGAATCCGATGATTGTCGAGTAGACCCATAGGCTGAAGCGTACTTCTAGGCAAGAAAAACTCTAAGGACGAGATGGAAACAGTTGGCATTCTTGGTGGCACTGGTCCCGCGGGACGAGGCGTTGCGCTACGCCTGGCGAGTGCGGGTTATGACGTCGTGCTCGGTTCTCGCGACGCGAGTCGGGCGAGCGAGGTCGCCACGTCCCTCGGGTCGGCGCTCGGCGGCGAGATTACCGGCTCGACGAACGAAAGTGCCGCGGTGTGCGACACGGTGGTCGTCGCGACGCCGTGGGACTCGGCGATCGCGACGGTTTCGCCCTTGCGCGAGCAACTGGGAGGGAAGATTGTCATCTCGATGGTGAACGCGCTCACGCGAGAGGGTCGCGAGTTGTTGCCGCTCTATCCCGCGCGCGGTTCGATGGCCGCCCAACTCGCGTTCGCGCTGCCCGAGAGTCGGGTCGTGGGAGCGTTCCACCACCTGCCCGCCGCTCAGATGCAAGACCTCGACAGCATGCTCGACGCGGACGTCCTCATCTTCTCGGATTACGCCGAAGCGCTCGAGCAGGTGGTCGAACTCGTCAACGCCATGCCCGGACTTCGAGCGGTCGCGGCCGGCTCGATGTCCCTGGCGAGTCCGATCGAGGCCTTCACGGCCGTGTGCATCTCGATCAACATCCGCCACAAGGTGCATAGTTACGTGAAGTTGGCGGGACTGGACAAGTAGTGCGGCTCTACGACAGTGCCCGCCAGGGCGTCTTTAACCTCGACGCCGGACCACTGGTGACCATGTACAGCTGTGGGATCACGCCCTACGACTCGGCGCACCTGGGTCACGCGTTCGTCTACCTGACCTTTGACGTCCTGCAACGACGACTACGCGACGCGGGACACGAGACGCGCTGCGTGCGCAACGTGACTGACGTGGACGACGACATCTTGCGTAAGGCGCGCGAACTCGGCGTGAACTACCTCGATCTGGCGGCCCAGGAGATGGCGCGCTTTGACCGCGACATGCTGCTGATCAATTTGCTGGCGGTCTATTCCGAGCCCCGCGCGACCGGGGCGATACCCGAGATCCTCTCGTTGATCGGGGCGACCTTCGACCAGGGTCTCGCCTACGAGGTCGACGGGAACGTGTTCTTCGAGGTCTCGAAGTTCCCGCGTTTCGGCCAGGTCTCCCACGAGAGTCGGGCGGCGATGCTCGAACTCGCCGCCCAGCACGGTGGCAAGCCCGAGGACCCCAGAAAGCGCGACCCCCTGGACTTCGTGCTCTGGCAACCCTCACTCGAGGACGAACCCGCCTGGGAGTCGAGGTGGGGCCCGGGACGTCCGGGATGGCACATTGAGTGCTCGGCGCTGGCCCTGCGCGATCTCGGCGAGACGCTCGACGTGCACGGGGGTGGGCGCGACCTCGCCTTTCCCCACCACGAGTGCGAGGCCGCCCAGAGCGAGTCGGTCACCGGACGACCGTTCGTCAAGCACTGGCTGCACGTGGGACTCGTGGGTCTTGACGGTACCAAGATGTCCAAGTCGTTGGGCAACCTCGTGTTCGTCGACGAACTCGTCGCGCGCGCTGAAGCGGCCGCCGTTCGACTCGCGTTACTCGACCAGCAGTACCGAAGCGACTGGGAGTGGCGCGAAGAACTCTTGACGCGCGCCCAATCACGACTGGCGACCTGGCGTAGCACGCTCGGCACCGGTCGCGCGGGTTCGGTGCTCGAGTCTGTGCGCGACGCACTCGACGAGGACCTCGACACCCCGGGCGCACTACGAGCGATCGACGACGCGGCGCACGCGGGCGTGAACGTCGCCCCCGCCGCCACGCTGCTCGGCATTACGCTGTAGGCAACGAAAGGCGACGATGTCGGAAATCGAAGTACTCCTACCCGACGGCGGCGCGCGTTCGCTGCCCGCGGGCGCGACCGGCAAGGACCTCGCGGCGTCTATCGGGGCTCGCCTCGCCAAGGACGCCCTGGCGATCGAGGTCAACGGACAGTTGACCGATCTCTCGACGCCGCTCGCCGATGGCGCCAAGGTCTCGATCATCACGCCCGTGTCGGCCCACGGTCGCGACGTGCTTCGCCACTCGAGCGCGCACGTGCTCGCCCAGGCGGTAACGCGCCTATGGCCCGGGGCGCACTACGCGATCGGACCGGCGATCGAGAACGGTTTCTACTACGACTTTGCGTTGCCCGGGGGCGAACACTTCAGCGACGACGACCTCGCGCGCATCGAGGACGAGATGCGAAGAATCATCAAAGAAGATCAGCCCTTCACGCGCCACGAGTACTCCTTGGAGGAGGGTCTGGCGCTGTTCAAGGATCAGCCCTTCAAGGTCGAGATCATCAACGCCGTCCAGGCCGGCGCGAGCGCCGAGGACCTCGCCGAGGTCCAGAGCGCGTCGGTCGTGTCGACCTACTCGAACTCGGCGACGTTCACCGACCTCTGTCGCGGTCCCCACGTCCCGTCGACCTCGCGACTCGGTCACTTCAAGTTGACGCGCGTCGCGGGGGCGTACTGGCGAGGCGACGAGAAGCGTCCCCAACTCCAGCGCATCTACGGCACCGCCTGGGAGAGCGAACAGGCGCTCGCCGCCCACCTCACCCAACTCGAAGAGGCCGAGAAGCGCGACCACCGGCGTCTGGGCGCCGAACTGGACCTATTCTCGTTCCCGAGCGAACTCGGCCCGGGCCTGGCGGTCTTTCACCCCAAGGGCGGCACCATGCGTCGGGTGATGGAGGAGTACTCGAGGCAGCGCCACGTCGAGGGGGGCTACGAGTTCGTGAACTCCCCGCACATCACCAAGGCCGAGCTCTTCGAGACTTCGGGCCACCTCGAGTGGTTCGCCGAGTCCATGTATCCACCAATGGAACTCGACGACGGACAGAACTATTACCTCAAGCCCATGAACTGTCCCTTCCACGTGCTGATCTACAAGTCGCGTCAGCGCAGTTACCGCGAGTTGCCGCTTCGCTTCTTCGAGTTCGGCACGGTCTACCGCTACGAGAAGTCCGGCGCCGTGCACGGGCTGACGCGCGTGCGCGGCATGACCCAGGACGACGCGCACATCTTTTGCACGCGCGAACAGATGAGCGACGAGCTCACGAGTCTGCTCAACTTCGTCTTGAACCTGCTGCGCGATTTCGGGCTCAACGACTTCTACCTCGAGCTCTCGACGCGGCCCGAGGGCAAGGCCGTGGGCAGCGACCAGGAGTGGGCCGAAGCCGAGTCCACCCTCGAACGCGTCGCCAACAGCGTGGGTCTCGAGCTCGTGCTCGACGAGGGGGGTGGCGCCTTCTACGGTCCTAAGATCTCGGTCCAGGCGCGAGACGCCATTGGCCGCACCCACCAACTGTCCACCATCCAATTGGACTTCCAGACCCCCCAGCGCTTCGAGGCCAGTTACGTCGGCGCCGAGAACGCTCGCACGCGACCGATCATGATCCACCGCGCGCTCTTTGGATCGGTCGAGCGCTTCATGGCCATCCTCATCGAGCACTACGCGGGCAACATGCCGACCTGGTTGAGCCCCGAACAGGTGCGCGTGCTGGGCGTGCGCGACGACCACGACCTCTACGCCGCTGAGGTCGCCGAGACGCTGCGCGCCGACGGCGTGCGCGTGGGTCTCGAGGAGGCGAACGAACCACTGGGCGCGCGCATTCGCCGCGCGAAGCTCGAGAAGATCCCCTACATCCTGGTCGTGGGCGACGACGACCTGCGCGAGCGCACGTTGGGCGTGAACGCGCGCGGATCGAACGACCCCCAACGCGGCGTGAGCGTGGTGGAGTTTCGCGAACGACTCTCGCTCGAGATTGCGAGCCACGGTTCGCCCGAAGGTCCTTGATGCCCCTGGAACGTTTTTCCGCCGCGTGGCGCGAGGACTACGTCGCCAGCGTGAGCGCGAGCCAGCACGCCAACGACCACGGGGAATGCGTCTTCTGTTCGCTCGCCAATGAAGAGGTCAGCGAGTCCTCGGGCGTGCTGTTTCGCAGCGACACGAGCTTCGTGATCTTGAACGCGTTCCCGTATGGTTCGGGCCACCTGTTGGTGCTGCCCCGTCGACACGTCGCGACGCTCCAGGAACTGCGCGACGACGAGTACGCCGAGTTCTTCTGGACCCTGCGCAAGACGGTCGTCGCCCTCGAGGCGACCTACGGGCCCGACGGCATGAATCTGGGCTTCAACCTCGGCCACGCGGCG
>JBEKWQ010000111.1:0-5938 GCA_049512875.1 Acidimicrobiales bacterium | reverse complement strand
CGTGCCGACGCAACGTGCTCATCGAGAGCGGTCGGCTCAAGGCGTTCGTCTACGACACGGTGTCCGCCCGTCGGGCCGGCACCTCTTCGACGGGCAGCGCGGTTCGAGGCGGCATTGCGGGTTCGCCGTCGGCGGGCTGTCGCGCCTTACAGCTCACGCCCGGCGACGTCGATCAGACCGAGATATTCCGACGAGTCGGCGAAGGAATCTTTGTGGAGTCACTCACGGGCGTGCATTCAGGCGTGAACCCCATCTCGGGCGACTTCTCGGTTGGTGTGACCGGCCTCATGATCCGTAACGGACAGTTGGCGGAACCAGTGCGCGAAATCACGGTCGCCTCGACTCTGCAGCGCATGTTGCTGGACATCGTGCTCGTGGGCAGCGACGTCGAATGGTTGCCCTCGAGTGCCGCGGGACAATCGCTCGCGATCGAGGGAATCGCGGTGTCGGGCTCTTAGTCCGAGCCCGCGGTGCTCGTGGTGCTCGTGGCGGGCGTCGTCTTCTCGGGACCCGGCGTGGGCGTCGTCGTCTCGGTGGCCGGTGCTGGGGTGGCCGTGGTCGTGGTGGCACTGGTGGAAGAGCCGCGGCTGTCGTTCTTGTAGAAGCCACTGCCCTTGAAGACGATGCCCACGGCGGAGAACACCTTGCGCAGTTCGCCGCCGCAGTTGGCACACACCGTCAGGTCGGGGTCCGAGAACTTCTGGACCGCCTCTACGCGCTGGTGACACGACTGGCATTCATATTCGTAGGTTGGCACGAGCCCTCCCGGGGACGACGACCTGAGCAGTGTACCGGGCCGGGTGTGAGGTCTGGTCGCGGGGTAAGTAGCATTAGCCCGTGGACGACTTCCACCAACTACGTCGAACCTCGCTCAACGGAGCGTTCCCCCGTGATCTGGGACCCTCGGAGGTCAGTGCGCGACGCGCACTCGCACGTTGTCGCGTGAACATGCAAGCCGCCACCACCGCGAGCGTCGCGGCGAACGCCATGAACAAGGGTGACGTACTGGCCACCGCGCGCGTCGCGGGCATGCAGGCGGCCAAACAAGCGGCCAACCTGTTGCCCATGTCCCACCCCGTACTGGTGGGCAACGTCTACGTGAATTTCGTCATCGCTGATACCCATATTGACGTGGAAGCGAGCGTCGACACCGTGGACCGCACGGGCGTGGAGATGGAAGCGCTGATGGCCGTGACGGTCGCGGCGCTGACGATTTATGACATGTGCAAGTCGACTGACCGCACCATGACGATCGAGGACGTGGCCCTATGGGAAAAGGCCGGGGGGCGTTCGGGTACCTGGCGGCGCGAAGAGGCGCTGGCCGAGGAACAAAAGAAGGTCGAACGCTGAGTCCACTCGAGTGCGGCCCGGCGCCGCTACCCTCGTGGTGGTGAAGAGCGGTCGATGAGTAGCATCCGCGGGGGAATCGAGCAGAGCAGGGAGCGTCTGGTCGCCCTGGTGTTATTGCTGCAGCGGGCCTGGAGCGACGGTCGGCCCCTCACCCAAGAGGAGATCATCCGCGAATTGAAGGTCGACGAGTACCCGGTGTCCTCGAAGGGACCAAAGAAGGTCCGGGCCTACGAAGGAAACGAAGGCGCAGTCCGTCAAAAATTCGAGCGCGATAAGGCGCGCATCCGTGACCTGGGTTTTGACATCGAAACCGTCACCTTGCCTGACGACAGTGTCGGCTACCGGATAGACCCGGCGAGCGGCTACGCGCCCGTGATCCACTTCGACGAGGCCGAGCAGCGAGTGGTGCAACTGAGCCTGCGATTTTGTGGCTTCGGGTCCTCGGGTGCCTTCAGCGTCTTTAACGAGATGCCCGCCGGCGAAGGCGGCCTCGAGTTCTCGGCGTACTACACGCCCGTCGTTCGAGCCCTGAAGACGCACCGGGCCCTGCGCTTTGGCTACCAGTCGTCGACCAACAAGGAGAGAGTCGTCGAGCCGCTGGTGATCGACGTCCTGAACGGCGTCTCGTACCTCGTGGCGAGAGTGAAGGGCACCGACGAGATTAAGGGATACCGATTCTCGCGCCTGACTTCGATGCCCGAAGTACTCGACGAAGCCTTCGAAGTCGACGACGAGGTGCTCGAGGTCGCTCGAGCCTGGCGCGCCGAGTTCCAAAAGACCCCGTCGCCGATTGACGTCGTGGTGACGACCAACGCCCACTACGCGGACCTGCTCGTGCGCCAGTATCCCGCCGCCCTCGCCGCCACCAAGAAGGAAGGAAAGGTCGAGGTCGGGATCTCCTTCCAGAATCCCCGGGCCGCGCTTCGCTTCGTGCTCGAGGCGGCCGAGCGCGTGAGGCTCCAGAGCCCGAAGTCGCTTCGTCTTGAGCTCATCGAGTGGCTCAAGCACGTGAACAAGGGAAAAGTCCCGGCGCTGGGTTCCCTCAAGTTCTCCGCGCCCAGCTCGAGTGACGTGCTGGGCGAGACCTTGCAGCTGCTACACGCGGTCTACCTCTCCGAGGACGGTCTTCGCATCAGCGAGCTCGCCACCAGGTTCAACCTGAGTCGCGAGCACGTTCGGCTCATCATGGACCGGCTTTCCTCGCTCGAGCCCATGGCCGAGTCCAATGACGGCTCGGGACTCTTTCCCGCCCACGTCATCAAGGACTGCGACGACTGGGACCACGAGGAGACCGATGACTCGACCTACCGGGCCGATTTCGTTGACGAGTTCGACGAGCCCTCGGCTCTCATGTGGCGCGACCTCTTCGAACTCAACATCGCGCTTCGAGAGGCGTCGCGGGTCTACACCGATCCGGCCATCTACTCGGCGATCGAGAAGATCGAAGACGTTGCCCGGGGCTTCGTACAGGTCGAACTCGCGGACGAGGCAATGTTGAACCTGGTCCAGCGCGCGATTGACCAACACGAACAGATCAAGATCCTCTACGCGGCCGCCTCGGCCGACGAGGCGAGTGAGCGAACCGTCGAGCCCCGAGAGATAAAGGTCCTGAATGGCCATACTTATATGCGCGCGTACTCGACGTCGCGCCAGGCCTGGCGGACCTTTCGGATCGACCGGATCACCGACATCGTTGCGCGGAGTCCCGTCACTGAGGAGCGTCCCGCCGACGACGTGGTCAACTGGCTCACCCAAGTTGGCGACGAGGGTGACGAGGTCGTCGTGGTCGTCGAGGCCTACGCGCGTTACCTCTTCGAGCCGCTGCCCAGCGCGCAGTGGCTGGCTCTCGACGACGGACGTCACGCCGTGAAGTTCCGGTTCAGCGATGAGTCGTTCCTCGATCACCTCATGGTCCTCGCGGGTCCGGGAGCGGTGGTGGTCACTGAGAAGTTCACCACGGCGGGTCACGAACTGGCTCGGCGTATCGCCGCCTCGCTGTAGCGACCGTTGGGCACCCCAAGGGGTGCGCGTGCTTCGAATCTTCTCTCGACGGTCCAGTGACGTGAGCTACTTTACCGACGATCACGCCCTCGAGCTCGAAGGCATGCTCGACGGTCCTGGTTGGTGGTTGCGTGGCGAGGGCGATACCCGAGTGGAACGCGACGTTGCCCAGGTCCTGGTGAGCACGAGACGCGCGTCCGTGCTCGGCTATGACTTGATCTTCGCGGCGCCTCGAGCCGTGTCCATCCTGGTTGCTCTCGATCCCGCGAACGCCGGGCCGCTACTGGACGCGCACCGGTCCTCGGTGGCGTCCTCCATGTCGTATCTCGAACAGCGCGCCCTGGTCGTGCGTGACCGGAGGGCGGGCGAAGACCGTGATGAGCCGGGACGCTGGGAAAGCATGGTGGGTTTCACCCACGGCGTCAACCGACACGGGGAACCGCACGTGCACGACCACGTGCTCGTGGGGGCGCGTCTCGAGCACGCGACGTCAGTGCTCGACGCGCGATCACTCTACGTGCACGCGCGCACCGCGGACGAGCTCTATCGTTCCTCATTGCGCCACTTACTCGCCCAGCGGACGCCCTGGGTCGCCTGGCGATCGTTTCGTGGCGTCGAGCACGTCATCGGCGTGGACGAAGGCTATCGGGCCTTGTGGGGAGGGCACTTCGACGACCGTGGCGAAAAACACCACTGGCGACGAGAGGAAATCGTCTCGCGCTGGCGTGAGGACGCGGTGCGCTTCGAGGCCGCGGGCGAGGTGCCCGCGCCCGCGAGAGACCGCGAGGGCGTCGACGAACACGTCTTCGGGGCGGCCCTGGAAGGTTCGCGCGAAATAACGCGGCGCCAGCTCGTGGGCGCCTGGGCCAAGGCGGCGACGTACGGCCAAGGTTCCGAGGAGATTGAACGCTCGATTGACCTGTTGTACCCCTCGCTACGCACGTCACGGGGAGTTCGTGAAATGTCCATCGGCATCGCCGAGGCGCGGATGATTGCTCTGGTGCGTGAGCGCGGGCCCCGACCGCTGGCGAGCGTAGAACTTGAGCGCTGGACTCAGCGCTCGAGGGAACGCTCGCTCGGACTGGAACGATCGAGGTAGCGCGAGAAACGCTCGTCACGGTAAGAGGGTGTCAGGCCGATCCAACTCATGCGCTTGGCGGCGTCGAGTCCGAGCGCGTAGCCGGGGCGACCCTGGGCGATGGTCGCGAGTGTCGCCCGGTCCCGCTCGACCCAGCCCGTGCTCTGGCCTAGGCGTCTCCCTCGGGGGCTGAGTTGGATGCTCGGGCTCTCAACGAGGGAGCGGCCCGCTAGGTGCTGTAGCAACTCGAGGGTCGGTCGGTCGCCAATGCCCGGAAGGATCACGGTGGTGGGGAAAAGCGAGAGGAATCCCTCACCCGAGGCTCCCCAGCGGCTGCGCGCCTGACTGAGATCCTGGAGACAGGCGAGGGTGAGCACCCCTTGGCCCCCACCCTCGGAGACAATGCTCGCGAGCCGGGGTAGAGGGGCCACGTTGGCCAGTTCGTCCAGGGCCAGGAGCAGCCGAGCGCCTTGGTCGTGACGTTCGTAGGTGGCGTGCACCAACTCCTCGACGAGACCCACCACCAGCGGCGTCGTCACCGCCTGGTGTCGACTCGGCGCCACGATGTGCAGTTGGTGGGGTCCGGCGAGGAACTCGTCAACGTCGAGGGGTGATTCTCGAGCGGAGGCGCGCGCCGCGTCGGTGCGCACGCCGGCGAACAAGCCCGAGGTTGTAGACCAGATACCAGATCGCTCACGCTCTTCGGTCGCGAGCACGCCACTCAGCAGCGACACCGCCGGGTGCTGGTCGCCGTAGCGTTCGCGCAACACGTGCAGTGCGTCATCGGCGTGGCGGTGGTCGACGCGTGACGCGAGCGCTCCTAATGACTCGTCACCGAGTGCCGCCGCGTGTAACAGCGGTGCCACGAGCGCACTGGCGCGTTCAGTCCAGTGGTCGTCGCTTCGCTCGCCGCGACCTCGGCGGGCGACGTCGATGAGCGTTCGCGACGCCAAGACCGCTCCGTCCCAAGATTTTGATTGACGAATTGGTGAGTATCCAACACGTTGCACTCCTTTTGGTGTATACACCGTTCCGGACGGATCAAAGAGAAGAATCACGCCGTCATCTCGCGCGTTCGACATTGCACGCACCACGTCGTCCTTCGTTGACGTAACGACGCAGGATCGCTTTGTGATCAGGAGATTTGGAATGATCAGTGACGTTGTCTTGCCGCTACGACTCGGGCCCAGCACTAACGTCGAACGTTGCGATCCACTCATCGCGTCACCACGTTGCGCGCGACCTAAGTAGATTCCGTCGTCGATCACACACGCAACGGTTGCAAAAATTTTCAAAAAGTTTCGAAATGCTTGACATTGGTGTGTAAAGCGAGTGGACTTTTAGATGTCCTCTTGCGGAGGAGGTCATCGTTGTACAGATGTGTTGCTTGCAACGCGATTGTCCAACGCTCTTTCGCAAAGGACCGTGCACTGCGGACAGTCACTGCACAGCTGCGAAGCTGGGTGGACATGGTCGAGTACACGTCTGTCAAGGCGGTACCAAGATTGA
>JBEKWQ010000110.1:0-5969 GCA_049512875.1 Acidimicrobiales bacterium | reverse complement strand
CATCTCGGTTACAGCGCTGACGACTTGCTGCACACGATTCGAGGTCGTGACGACCTCGAACGACTCGAGTCGGCGCTACGCGACCTCGGTCCAGGCAGCACGATCGCGGTGATCGGGGGAGGCTTCATCGGCGCCGAGGCGGCAACGGCCCTGCGCACGAGGGGTTTTGAGCCGGTCGTGCTCGAGGCGGCCCCGCGACCGCTGCTCGGCGCGCTCGGTCCCGAGGTCTCGTTGTGGCTCGAGGGGCTCGCCGCCCAGGCGGGCGTGGAACTTCGAACCTCCCAGCGCATCGCGGACGTGAAATTTGTTGAGGGGCACTTCGTCGTGTCCTTCGAGGAAGACGTCGACCTCTGGGCGCGCGCGGTGATCGTCGGGGCGGGAGCGATTCCCAATGTCGAGTGGCTCGAGTCGTCGGGACTCGAGATCGAAAACGGCGTCGTGGTTGACGAGAATTTGATGGCGGCGAGTCGCGTGTCGGCGATCGGCGACGTCGCGCGTTTCGCCTGGCCCAACGTCTTTGGGACCGAACACGTGCGAATCGAGCATTGGCAAGTGTCCAACGATCACGCCGCACACCTCGCACGAGTGCTCATGAGCGGCGAGGCGCCGTTGGCACCTTTGATTCCCTATTTCTGGTCCGACCAATACGGCAAGAAGATCCAATTACTCGGCCACCCACGAGCGAACGACCAGGTCGAGATCGTGCATGGTTCGGTCGAGGAAGGTAAGTGGATGGCCCTCTATTCGAGGGACGGTATCGTGAGCGGAGTCGTATCACTGAGTCAACCTCGCGCGCTCATGCTTTCGAAGCCTTTTCTCGAGCAACGTACGTCGCTCGACGACGCCCTCGCGAGCGCCCCGTGGCGGGCTTGAAAGTTCTCGTACGCCCTTAGAACTGCACCGCGCTGAGTTCGGGGATCGTGCGTTCGACGCGTGAGACGATTTCAGACCAGGTCGTGCGACGTTGACGCCGCTGCTCCTCGTCGAACTCGGGAAGAAAAACTTCGCGCGGCTCCCAGAGGCCCTGCACGTCTGAGCCAGCGAGGTACCCGCCGGCGACGAGGGCCATCAATCCGGCGCCGCGAGTGGTCGCCTCGCGCTCGGGCGAAACGGTCACTTTGATGCCGGTGAAGTTCGCGAAGGACTGCACGAAGAACTTGTTGGCGGTCATGCCACCGTCGACTCGTATCTCTTCGATCGTCGTGCCGGTTTCGCGCTGGGCAGCCTCGACGAGGTCCGCTCCTCGATGGGCAATACCCTCGAGCACTGCGCGCACCAGGTGAGCGCTCGACGAACCACGGGTGAGACCAAAGAAGCCACCACGCGCTCCGAAGTCCCACTTGGGCGTGCCGAGACCCGAGAGGGCGGGCACGAACCAGACTCCGTCACTCGAGGGCACCGACGTCGCGAGCGTCTCGGAGTCAGCGGGATTCGATAAGAGGCCCATTGCATCGCGCAACCACTCGATGCACGAGCCCGCGGCGAGCGCGATGGCCTCGATGCCCCAGACCGTCGCGCTCGCGTCACTGCGCGCCACGATGGGAAAACAACCTGACGCGAGAGCGGTCATCGTCGTGGGCGCGCGCTCGGCGTCTACCATGTCGAGCATGGCGCCCGTGCCGAAGGTGATCTTCACACCGTGCTCGACGCAGCACTGACCATAGAGCGAGGCGGATTGGTCGCCCACCAGGGCAAAGATCGGTGGTGCGCCGTCGAGGGCGACGGCGCGCGCGTGCAGTCCCATCGTGGGCACGATGCGGGGCATCATGGCGTGATCGAGTCCGAGTAGCGTCAGCGCGTTCTCGTCCCACGTCGTCGCGTCGAGGTTGACGAGTCCGGTGACCGCGGCGTTGGACTGGTCGGTGACGTGAGCCGTCCCGCCACTCAAGTGCCAAGCGAGCCAGGTCTCGATGGTGGCGAACTTGAGTCCCGCGGCTTCTCGGCCCGCGTGTTCGACGAGCCATTTGATCTTGGTTGCCGACTGGTTGGGCGCGAGTCGAAGCCCCTGGCCCTGGAGGACCAAACAGTCGATCACCGTTCGCAGGTCCTGCCAGCTGAGGGCGGGTCCGAGCGCCTCGCTGGTCGAGGGGTCAAAGACAATGGTCGTGGCCCGCTGGTTCGTGATTCCCACCACGTCGCACGGACCACCCTCGTCGAGGGTGAACGTGGCGAGACTCATCACGAGGTCACGTATTTCCTTCGCGTCGAGTTCCACCTCGCCCGGGTTCGGCGTCGACACGCTGAGTGGCGCCTGGTGGACGCACGAAACGAGACCCGCGGCATCGACGAGGGCGGTGCGCACCGAAGTGCTGCCCACGTCAATGGCTAAGGCCTTCACCACGGATCACCGCCTATGCCCAGCGCACCGGGATTCAAGATGTTGAGCGGATCGAGTTCGTGCTTCATCGCCACCAACACGCCGTAACTCGAACCGAGTGCTTCGCGCACGAAGCGTGCGCGATTTCTTCCCACACCGTGGTGGTGACTGAGGGCGCCGCCACTGGCGAGCACGGCGCGAGTGGCCTCGTCCCAGGCGTGGCGATAGAAGGCACTCGGATCACCCTCGGGTCGGCCCGCGAACGTGAAGTAGAGACACGCCCCGTCGAGGTACGCGTGACTCTGATGCACCGACGCCACTAGTACTCCGTCGATGGCGGTGAGGGCCGCGGTGACGGCGTGGTACATGGATTCGAGACGGGCCCAGGGTCCCGCGACCTCGAGCGTGTCGACAACAACGCCGTGCTCCCACAACGGCGCCAGGGCACTGACGTCATTGCGGCGCTCGAGCCAGGTCGACACGAGGGCGACGTCGAGACTGGTCGCCGCCGCACATTCTTCGCTGACGACCTTCATGTTCACCTCGACGAAGTCCCGTTCGCCTTCGTCGAGCACGATCAACGCACAGGTGGCGACGTCGAAGTTCCTCGTCGATTCCGCTTGGTCGTAGAGGCGAAGAACGGCGGGTGAGGCGTCACGCTGGAGGATCCGTCGACAGGCCTCCAGACCCGCCTCAAAGGATTGAAAGCCGTACGCCGCACGTTGTTCGAATTGGGCGAGGCGTCGCGCCACGAGGGTCGCCTCGGTGATCACTCCGAGGGTACCTTCGCTGCCCACGAAAAGAGCCAGCAGATCCGGGCCGACCGCCTGGCGCGGTCCGTGTCCCCCGAGGTAAAGAACCTCGCCGCTGGCGAGCACCACGGTGAGGGCTCGTACGATGTCTTCAATCTTGCCGTAACGGTTTGAATACTGGCCCGCACCCCGACACGCGATCCATCCACCAACCGTCGCGAGATCGAAGGACTGGGGGAAGTGACCAACGGTCCGACCACGCGTGGCGACGAAGGACTCGAGCTCGGGACCGAAGACGCCCGCCTCGACGCGCACCGTGCCCGAGATCTCGTCGAGACCGACGATCTTGTTGAGGCGCGTCGTGTCAAGGGCGATCGCGCCGTCGGGTGCGGCCGCCCCACCGAGGACGCCGGACCTCCCGCCTTGGGCGGTGACCGCCAGTCGGTGTGCGCTCGCGATTAGAAGCACCGAACTCACCTGTTCGGTGCTGGTGGGATAGACCACCACGCCGGGCCAGTGCGGTACGTGACCGCGCGCGACTTGGCCGATTGAAAGAGGCCACCAATCGCGACCGTGCTCGGCCCGTTCGGCGTCGGCGATTTCCCAGGCGATGCCTGCTTCTTTCAATTCGGTCAACACTTCATCGCGTACAGGTGCCCGCACGTCGACGTCGAAGGATCCCGGTGGATAGTCGTTGGGCATCGTCGGCTTGGTCATCATTTCACCTAGACGGCGAGACCGGCCGCGGAGAGTTCCCTCTGTACGAGATCCTCGTAACGGCGCACTTCGAGGTCACGACGTTCGTCGTCCCAGCCGAATTCGGGCCCGACGAGCTCGGCGATCGCCGCGGCTGCCTTGCGCGTGGCGCGCGCGTCCACGAGGTGAGCCCGCGTTCGGCGCGTCAGCAAGTCAACGAGCGACGTCACCATCTCGTAGCGGGCGCTGAAGATGAACTCGGCCTTGAGAAACGACTGATTCTCGATGACCGTCTCCCCGAGAGTCGGATTCGAGCGCACGAGGTCAAGGATGTCCTTGGCTTCGACGCCGAATCGTTGGTAGAGGTGCGTCTCGGTGCGAGTACTCGGACGCCACGTGCCATAGCCGTGGAGACGCAGCCGCTTGGTCTGAACCTTTCGCAGGTGTGAGAAGTATGGGGCCAAAGCGTCGACGGTGTCTTCGGCCATCTGGCGATAGGTCGTCCACTTTCCGCCCGTGATGTGCACGACACCATCCTTGGAATCGGTGACCTGGTGTCGTCGCGAAAGGTCGGCGGTGCGTTCGCTCAAGCGCGCGCCCTCGCGTGGCGCCAGCAATGGTCGCAGGCCCGCCCAGACGCCGGTGACGTCGTGGGGACCCAGGTCCGAGGAGGTCCACGCGTTGACGGTGTCGAGAAGATAGGCCACGTCCTCGGGCGTGCAGTCGGGTTCGTCGAGGTCACCGTCGTAGGCGGTGTCGGTCGTGCCGATGTAGGTATAGGGCGCCTCTTCGAAGGGCACGACGAAAATACTGCGGCGGTCACCCGGAACTGTGAGCACGGCCGCCACGTCGACCGGGAGTCGCGAGCGAGGCACTGACACGTGCACGCCTTTGGCGGGCGTAATTCGATGCGACGTCTCGTGCTCGGCCATGGCGAAGATGCTGTCGGCCCAGACACCCGTGGCGTTTACGACTGAGCGGGTCCTTATCGTCACGTCGGCGTCGTTGAGTTCGTCGCGGCAGACCACCTCGGCGGCGCGACCGTTCGCGTCGTGGGTGATCGCGGTGGCGCGTACGTAGTTCGCGGCGACCGCGTCGAAATCGAGCACGGCGGTCCTCGCGAGCGCGAGCGCGACGCGAGCATCGTCACCTCGAGCGTCCATGTAGAGGAAGCCCGCGACCAGGTGCTCGGTCTTTAGCGTCGGTAGGTGCCCGAGCGCTTCGGCCTTGTTGATCCTGCGGTATCTGGTACCGATTCGCCATCCCCCGGTGAGGTCATAGACGCGCAACGCCGTCGAGTAGCCCTTTACGAGCGTCTTGGACACCACGCCGTTCTTGCCAAAGAGAGGTATGAGGAAGGGCAACGGTCGCACGAGGAAGGGTGCGTTCTCCAGCAGTCGCTGGCGCTCGCGCAGATTCTCATAGACGAGGCGAAACTCCTTTTGTTGCAAGTAACGAAGTCCTCCGTGGACCATTTTGGATGACTTTGAACTCGTGCCCGACGCGAAGTCACCTGCGTCGATCAACGCGACCTTGAGTCCGCGCGACGCCGCGTCGACCGCGACTCCGGCACCGGTCATGCCCGCACCAATGACGACGACGTCAAAGGTCGTCTCAGCCAAGGTGGCGAGAGACGTGTCGCGCAGGAAGGGGCTCACTCGCTAATGTTGGCACACCGTCAGGGCTAACTTGAGTGGCATGGACTTTGCGCTTAGTGACGAATTACTCGCCCTCCAAGAAAACGTGCGAAAACTCGCTCAAGACAAGATACGCCCGCGCGCTCGCGAGATCGACACAACGTCGCAGTACCCCCAGGACATCTTTGACGAATTCAAGAAAGCCGATCTTCTCGGCTTGTGCATCCCTCCTGAGTACGGAGGATCGGGAGCGGGCATCTTGGGCCTCACTATCGCTATCGAAGAGGTGACTAAATACTCCAACGTCCTGGGACTCATGTTGTTGCTGACTCGCTTGCCCACCGGACCGATCTTGATCGCCGGTACCGAGGACCAGAAGCAGCGCTTCCTGCCCGGTATCGCCAACGGATCGACGCGCGCGGCGTTTTGCCTCTCCGAACCCGGCGCGGGCTCGGACGTCGCGGGCATGCAGAGTCGGGTGGTGCCGGACCCGTCGGTCGAGGGAGGCTTCGTGCTGAGTGGCACCAAGTGTTGGATCTCGGGTGGGATGCAGGCCGACTGGTTCGT
>JBEKWQ010000109.1:0-6085 GCA_049512875.1 Acidimicrobiales bacterium | reverse complement strand
GTTGAGTCGCAACTAGGAGGATTCACAGTGGCGAAACTGATCGCTTTTGACGAAGAGGCCCGCCGGGCACTCGAGCGCGGTATGAACAAATTGGCCGACGCCGTGCGTGTCACCCTTGGACCTAAGGGCCGCAACGTCGTGCTGGACAAGAAGTGGGGCGCACCCACCATTACCAACGACGGGGTTTCGATCGCCAAGGACATCGACCTCGAGGACCCCTTCGAGAAGATCGGCGCCGAACTCGTGAAGGAAGTCGCCAAGAAGACCGACGACGTCGCCGGTGACGGCACCACGACCGCGACCGTGCTCGCCTGGGCCATGGTGCGCGAGGGCTTGAAGAACGTGGCGGCCGGGGCGAACCCGATGTCACTGAAGAAGGGTATTGAGGCGGCGGTCGAAGCAGCCGTTACCTCACTGCACGATCTCGCCAAGCCCGCCGACACCAAAGAGCAGATCGCCCAGGTGGCGTCGATCTCCGCGGCGGACACTGAGATCGGCCAGATGATCGCCGACGCGATCGACAAAGTCGGCAAAGACGGCGTCATCACGGTCGAAGAGAGCCAGTCCTTCGGCATGGACATGGACCTCGTCGAGGGAATGCGCTTTGACAAGGGATACATCTCGCCGTACTTCTCGACCGATACCGAGCGCATGGAAGCCGTGCTCGAGAACGCCTACATCCTGCTCGTGTCGAGCAAGATTGCCGCAGTCCGTGACGTGCTACCCGTACTCGAGAAGGTCATGCAGTCGGGCCGACCGCTGTTGATCATCGCCGAAGACGTCGAGGGCGAAGCCCTCGCGACGCTCGTCGTGAACAAGATCCGCGGTACCTTCAAGTCCGTCGCCGTCAAGGCGCCGGGTTTTGGGGAACGTCGCAAGGCCATGCTCCAGGACATCGCGATCCTGACGGGCGCGACCGTGATCTCCGAGGAGGTCGGTCTCAAGCTCGAGAACGCGGGCACCGACGAACTTGGTTCCGCGCGCAAGATCGTCGTCACCAAGGACGAGACGACCATCGTCGAAGGTGCCGGTTCCGAAGAAGACATCAAGGGTCGCGTCAACCAGATCAAGGCCGAGATCGAGAACACCGACTCGGACTACGACCGTGAGAAGCTCCAAGAGCGTCTCGCCAAATTGTCCGGTGGCGTCGCGGTTATCAAGGTCGGCGCTGCGACTGAGGTCGAGTTGAAGGAAAAGAAGCACCGCATCGAAGACGCGGTCTCGACCACCAAGGCCGCCATTGAAGAGGGTGTAGTGCCCGGTGGTGGCGTCGCGCTGTTGCGTAGTCAGTCGCGTATCCTCGAAGTCGCCGACAAGTTGAGTGGTGACGAAGCGACGGGCGCTCGCATGGTCGCCAAGGCCGTCGAATCGCCGCTCAACCAGATCGCGGTCAACGCGGGTCTCGAAGGCGGCGTGATCGTGGACAAGGTGCGTAACCTCGCCAAGGCCAATGAAGGGCTTAACGCCGCGACGGGTGAGTACGAGGACCTCGTGAAGGCTGGCGTCATCGACGCGGCCAAGGTGACCCGCTCGGCGCTTCAGAACGCCGCGTCAATCGCCGCGCTGTTCCTTACGACCGAGTGCGTCATCGTCGACAAGCCCGAAGAGAAGGCTCCCGCGATGCCCGGTGGCGGGATGGACGACTACTAAACCAGTCGGCAACATATTTCGCAGAACCGCGGGGCGAGTCCCCGCGGTTCTTGCGTTCCTCGCCCGGGTTGAATCAAGGGGCGAGGTCGTAGCATGGGATCATGACGACACCCTCACCACTCGTTCCTTCGCGCGGACTGAACGTCGTGCATCTCTTTTGCCACCCCGAAGGGGTCGTCGACGCTGGTGCGGTGCGCAAAGCCGTTGATGACGCGCTCGAGGAGGGCCTCCAAGTCGTGACCGCCGCGATCATGGGCGCCAAGGCCGACGTCTGCTTCATGGTGCTGGGTGAGGACCTATGGGACCTGCGAAAGTTCCAGTCGAAGATCCAGGCCGCGGGCTTCAAGGTCGCCGAGAGTTACGTGTCCGTGACCGAGGTATCCGAGTACGCGGCGGGAACGCCCGAGAAGATTCTCCAGGACCGCCTCTTTCCGGTGCTGCCGCCAACCGACATGAAGGCGTTCTGTTTCTATCCGATGTCCAAGCGTCGCGGCGAGGAGCACAACTGGTATTCCTTGCCCTACGACGAGCGTCTCGCGTTAATGCGCCAACATGGCTCCTCGGGCCGTGCGTTCAAGGGCCGCGTGCTCCAGGTCGTGACCGGCTCGACGGGCCTCGATGATTGGGAGTGGGGTGTCACCCTCTTCGGGGTACACGTCGATGACCTCAAGGACTGCGTGTACACGATGCGCTTTGACGAGGCCTCAACCTTGTACGCGGAATTCGGTCCGTTCTACACCGGACTGGTGGGCAGCGTGGACGAGGTACTCGACGCCACGTTGGCGTAGTCGTTGTTGGTAGCGTCGTTCACGTGAGTCAACCTATTCCTCAGAAGACTCTGTTGCGCTGGGCCGAAGCGCTCGCGGGTATTGCCAAGACGGGGATCGGCTTTACCGAGAGCCAGTTTGAGCGCGAACGGTACGAGGAGGTCCTCAAGGTCGCCGGCGACATCAAAGTAGCCGCCGACGAGGGGATGCAAGGCGTGAGCGACGCCGAGGGTTACGTCAGCGAATGGATGAGTGACGTTGGTCGAGGTGTCCCCGGGTACGCGACGCCCAAAGTCGCCGTCGGCGCGGCGGTCACCAACGACAAGGGTGAACTGCTGCTGATACAACGAGCGGATTCGGGTCTCTGGCTCTATCCAACGGGTTGGTGCGACGTTGGCTACTCCGCGCCCGAGGTCGTCGTGAAGGAGGTCCTCGAGGAGACTGGCTTCGAGGTCGAACCCGTTCGGCTCATTGGCGTGCTCGACGGCATGCGGCTCGGGGCTTCGCGTATACCTCTCTACTCGCTGCTGTTCCTCTGTCGGGTGGTGGGCGGATCGATGCATCTTCACCCACTCGAGTGCACCGACGCGGGGTGGTTCACTCGTGAGAACCTTCCTTCGCCCACGCTCGGGGCCGAGCGTTGGGCGGACTCCATCTTTGCCGCCATCCAGGGTGAGCGTCGTGACGTCTTCTACGACGATTTGCGTCGGCCGGTGTGGCGAGGCGACGAATGACTCTCACGGTCGACGTAATAAGCGTCTCATCGCCCGCTCTGCTCGACGATCTCAACAGACTCCTGCCACAACTTTCGGGTTCTGCCCAGCCGCTGACACTCGAGGACCTCGACGTGCTGGTGGCCAGCGATACGGTCTCGTTGCTGGTAGCGATCGACGACGGTGAGGTGGTGGGTACATTGACCTTGGTCATCTTTCCTCTCCTTACCGGCGTTCGAGCCTGGATTGAAGATGTGGTCGTCGACGAGCAAGCGAGGGGGACCGGCGTCGGTGAAGCGCTTTGCACTCGTGCGCTTGATGTAGCAAAGACCCGCGGGGCCAAGACTCTTGATCTCACGAGTCGACCATCGCGCGAAGCCGCCAATGCCCTCTACTTGAAGCTGGGCTTTGCTGTCCGAGAGACCAATGTCTACCGGTTCAATGTTGGCGAGTGAAGAAGCGTGAAAGATGCGAAAACCTATAATCAATCTGTGAACACTGTCCGGATACCAAGTGGAACAGTACACGCCCTTCCGAGCGATCTCCGTGAAGTCCTGTTGACCAGCGAGTCAGCCCTGGAAGCTTGGAAGCGCATCACGCCACTCGCCCGAAATGAATTCATCTGCTGGGTCGAAGACGCCAAACAAACTAAGACGCGCGAACGACGTATTCGCAGGACCCGCGAAGAGCTCGAAGAGGGACAGCGCCGACCATGCTGCTGGCCCGGCTGCAAACACCGCGAGCGTAACGGCGTCTGACTTGAGTCGATGCTCACACGGGTGTCAGCATCGACGGGTTTGTCGCAAACGTTGGAGGCATTCCAAAGGTCCCCGCCAACGGCTTGGTGTCTCACGAGTCGCTTGGCTTCCCTGAATTCATCGAAGGTCGTGACACAGCCGTCACGGGCGCGCCACGATGGTGCCCGCGCCCGGACCCATCGTGGCCGAGGAGGGTTTCCTGGCGTCTTTTCTCGCGTCAATTCCGCATTCCGAGAGGACGCCGTCGTGTCAACGTTTCTAAAGTTGGAGTCAGGCCCCTTCTTGATCAACTTTCTGGTCGAAATCCCGACATCGTGTCTCGCTCACAATGTTGGTAGCGGAGATGCATCCAATTGAATCCTTTTGCGTAGGAATAGGGACTCTCGTTCGGCGAGCGCATTATCATCAACGCGAGTTATGTATGGTTTCCCGGCTCAAACACGAGGTGGCGGGTCTGGCCCTCAAACGTTTTCGCGAAGACAACGAGGCCGGGATCATCGGAATCTGAAGAAGAGAGAAGGACTCGCTCTATAGAGTTAGGGCATGATTCGTCTCCAATCAAAGTCTTCGACCGACATGGCAGTTTGGTTGGAGACGATGTGGTCGCACTATTACGACGAGTTACTGGGCGCCGGTTTCACCGCCGAGGAAGCGACACAGAACGTCGAACATAACAAGAAGAACCTTTTTGATGACGGTGCGCCGAATGATGCGCAACGCATCTTCGACGTGATTGACGACGACGTGGCCGTCGGGAGCCTGTGGCTCGCCAGGCGGGGAGAAGGGAATGCCGGTGAGTGGTTCATCTACGACATCGTGATTGACGAAAACTACCGCGGAAGGGGCCTCGGGCGAAGCACAATGTTGGCGGCAGAAGAGTACGTGAGAGGCGAAGGCGGCAGCCGGCTCGCGCTGAACGTCTTTGGTCCCAATACGGTCGCGCGACGATTGTATGAGTCATTGGGCTACAGCACGCTGGCCATCGGGATGAGAAAAGACCTCGATTCATCGTCCGTCGCGGGCGCTTGAAGGGTCGAAGGCAATATCTCCGAGGTGGACCTTCCTTGGACGCTTAACGACTGACCGAGGGTGCTGGCTTAATCGTCAGCGAAGCGTGCGACGGTGAAGGCAATCGTCGTCGGCACGCTCAGGGTGAAGACCACCAGCATGCAGGTGACGATGAGGAGGGACGCACCTCTTGTCTGGTCTCGAACGAAAGCGAACTCGATCATCGCTGCGGTGACCAGGTCGGCGAAGATCGCCCACTTGAACACCTTGGTGAAGGTCTTGCGCGAGAAGTTCTTCAGTCCAGCTATCAAAACCCCCGCTGCGGCGAGCAAGAGCACGCCCGCAATAAGTAGGCCTGCCGCGACGCCCAGCGGAGCCTTGCGCGGAGCGTACGACGCCATCAAGATACCGCCGATGATGACCAGTGCGAGGGCCCCGGTGCTCAACCAAGCGACGGGAGGAAAGTGACGGTCCATGCTCGATTGCACTACTGGACTCTGATCGACGCTCATTGTGTCGCCACCCGGGTCATGATGATCAACGTGGCAATCTGCATCAGGCCCGTGATTCCCGCAGTGTAGATGAACCTCTTCATCAGTCGACCGATGAGTTCACCGTTGGGAACGGGCTTGTTCATCTCGAACAGGACCGCGATGTTCGCAGGCTCGAGAATGCCCAGAGCGATGACGGCCATGACGCCGACGACACAGAACGACGCGATGAGCCAAGGATGGTTCGGACTGGTGGCGTAGAGGTTCCCCAATTTCCTTGCGATCTGAAATCCGGTTGCGAGGGTCATCATCACCACGGTGGGCATGATGATGACCATCTTGGGCATGAACTTCGCCGAGAACTCGGCTCGGGCGGGGATTGACAGGCGGCCAAGTATCGGACCAAGGACGAGACCTACGAAGAGATCGAGCCCAGTCCACAGGCCGCCACCAGCGACGTGACAGAACATCAGAGCCCATTGCCAGTTGCCCGCAATAGCCACGGTGACAAACACCACCGCCGCTGCCGCGATCGGCAGTCCCTTCAGGGGTACCACCTGGATCTTCGCTCGTTCAGTCGGTGGACCAGCTGGTGTCACGTGGACGACGCCTTGAACGGTGTCGGTCATGCTCGATCCTCCAATTGCTCTCGTTAACGCTTGCAACCTACTGGTTGGTGAAATTCATTATCAAGAACT
>JBEKWQ010000108.1:0-6115 GCA_049512875.1 Acidimicrobiales bacterium | reverse complement strand
GTCAAGACCAACACGGACTTACTCGAAGAGATTCATTTGCACGTTGCGAACATCGGTCGAAAAGTTGGCGCGGACATGGGGCGGTTCCCACCAACAGAGGGGCCGACTTCGAATTCGTAGTCGGTCGCGGGACGACCTAAAATACCTGATGGAAGCTCTTCTCGTTGCCGATGGTCCGTGGTGCGAGAACGATGTCAAATGCAGTTTGGGTCGATGTCGAGAACCCACCAGGCACTATCGTTGCCATGGTTATGGTGCTCTCGGATCGATCCATCAAAGAGGCTCTCGATGAGGGTCGCATCGTTATCGAACCCCTCGGTGACGACTGCATCCAGCCCTCTTCGGTCGATTTGCACATCGACCAGCTGTTTCGTGTCTTTCGAAACCATTCCCAACGCGTCATCGACGTCCGCGACGCCCAAGAAGACCTCACCGAGCTCATCGACGTGGGGCCCAGCGATCCAATGATTCTCCACCCGGGAGAGTTCCTGCTCGGTTCGACTATTGAGCGAGTGGCCCTACCTGACGACCTGGTGGCCCGTCTCGAAGGAAAGAGCTCGCTCGGGCGTCTTGGTCTGCTCATTCATTCCACAGCGGGATTCGTGGACGCGGGATGGGACGGTCACCTCACTCTTGAACTCTCGAATGTCGCAAACTTGCCGATAACGCTCTACCCGGGAATGAAGATCGGCCAAATTAGCTTCTTCGAGATGACGACTCCGGCGGATCGCCCTTATGGCTCCTCGGGTCTAGGTTCGAAGTATCGAGGGCAGCGAGGCCCAACGGCGAGCCGCTACTCGGAGAATTTCAAGAAACCGTAGCGTCGACCATGGGGAGTGAACGGTGTTAGCTCGGATCATCATCGGACTGGGCGTCAGCGTGATCTGTTTCGTGATCGCGGGGCGACGCTTTTACTGGCTCTCGCGTTTGATACGCAGCGGCCAACCGGCTCCTCGTCGCTGGCAAGGATTTCGAAAAGTCAGCGAGGCCGAAGTCACTGAGGTAGCCGGACAGCGAAAGATCCTACGTTGGACGGTACCTGGACTCGCGCACTTCTTTACGATGTGGGGCTTCACGGTCCTCTTGCTCACGATCATCGAGGCGTACGGTTCGTTGTTCCAGCGCGGCTTTCACCTACCTCTGATCGGCACTGACAACTGGTTGGGTTTCGTCGAGGACTTTTTCGCCACTGCGGTGCTCGTCTCGTTGGTGGTCTTCACCATTATTCGTATCAAGAACGCGCCCTCGCGCAAAGAGCGTGCGAGTCGCTTCTTCGGTAGTCACCTGGGAGCCGCCTGGCTGGTGCTCTTCCTGATCTCGATGGTGATCATCACCCTCTTGATCTATCGCGGTGCCCAGGTCAACACTGGCCATTTCCCTTACGGGGACTCGAAGTGGGCCTTTGCGAGCCACGTCGTCGCGATCTGGCTGCACCCACTCGGTACGGGGGTGAATTCGGTCCTCGAGGCGGTATTCCTGCTCGCCAACGTGGCGGTGATCACCGGTTTCCTGGTCTTCGTCTCGTATTCCAAGCACCTGCACATCTTTCTCGCGCCCATCAACATCGGCGTCTCGCGTCGCCCTCGGGCACTGGGCGGGCTCGACAAGACCCCCGACATGGACATGGAACACGTCAGCGAGGACACCGTCTTTGGCGCGGGCAAGATCGAGGACTTCACCTGGAAGCAGATGCTCGACTTCGCGACCTGCACCGAATGTGGTCGCTGCCAGTCGGTTTGTCCGGCCTGGACCACCGACAAGCCACTTAGTCCCAAGTTATTGATCATGGGACTTCGCGACAACATGTTCGCCTCGGCGGACCGTCTGCTTTCGGGCGAGTCGTCGGGTGACGTGGCGACGTTGGTGCCCACGACCATTGACCCTGACGTGTTGTGGTCGTGCACCACGTGTGGCAGTTGTGTCGAGCAGTGTCCCGTGGACATCGAGCACGTGGACGCCATCATTGACATGCGCAGGTTCGAAGTCCTGATGGAGAGTCGGTTCCCGAGTGAAGCCAGTCTGCTCTTGCGCAACATGGAGAACCAGGGTGACCCGTGGGGACTGGGAGCGTCCAAGCGCACCGAGTGGCTCAGCGCTCTCGACTTCGACGTGCCGATCGTCGAAGGTTCAATTCCCGAGGACGTCGAGTACCTCTACTGGGTGGGTTGTGCGGGCTCGCTCGACGAGCGCGGACGTAAGCAGGTCGAATCGACGGCACGAATGTTGCATCGCGCCGGCGTGAAGTTCGCCATCCTCGGGCCTCGCGAATCATGTACCGGTGACCCCGCGCGGCGCATGGGTAACGAGTACCTCTTCCAAGAGATGGCCAAAGCGAACATCGCCACGCTGAATGAGGTGGGGGCCAAGAAGATCGTCGCGAGTTGCCCGCACTGCTTTAACACGATGAAGAACGAGTATCCGGCCCTCGGCGGTGACTACGAGGTGATCCACCACGCCGAGCTGCTGAGTCATCTCGTCGCCAGCGGTCGGCTCGTGCCCGGGGTGGCGTACCAAGGGACGGTGACCTACCACGACCCGTGCTACCTGGGCCGGCACAACCGCGTCTTTGATGAGCCTCGCAACGTGCTCGACGCGATCCCGGGTGTGACCCAGGTCGAGATGGGACGATGCCGGGAACGGGGATTCTGCTGTGGCGCGGGGGGCGCGAGGATGTGGATGGAAGAGAACATCGGGCGACGCGTGAACATGGAGCGTACCCACGAGGCGCTCGGTACCGGTGCCGACGTCGTCTCGACGGCCTGTCCTTTCTGCATGATTATGCTTGACGATGCAGTAAAGGCCAATGGCAAGGCCGACGAGGTGTCCGTGCTCGATATCTCCCAGGTCGTCGAACGCTCGCTGGCGGCGGCGGTTTCGAAACAAACCGAGGCCTGAAATCTCGGTCTTGTTCATACGCCCGAAACACTTCGCTAACGATTCAGAAATCCTCAATTGACACACTGGTGCCATCAACTTGAGGTCAGCGTCGCCCTCTCCTAGTAATCAAAAGGAGTGGATGTGCTCACCGCAGTCACCAACATCCCATATCCCAGTTGGCTCAATCCGGCTGACAACACGTGGCAACTAGTCGCCGCGACGTTGGTCGGATTGATGAGCCTTCCGGGTATTGCAGTGCTGTACGGCGGCCTCGTTCGAAAGAAGTGGATCGTCAACACCATGTTCATGACGTTCATGGCGTTCTCGATCACGCTCGTGGTGTGGTTGCTCTGGGGCTACAACCTGGCCTTCGGACCGGCGTCGCATTTCGGCGCCACCGGATCGTTCTGGAGTAACTTCATTGGCCACTTCACGCCACTCGCGACGTCGGGTTCCGAACAAGGACAGGCCGTCTCGGGGGCGAACACCCTGGTGCCGTTCCACTTCCCGACCGCGACGCTGGCGTATTTCCAGTTCGTGTTCGCCGCGATCACGCCCATCCTCTTCTTGGGTGCACTGGTGGGTCGTCTCAAGTTCAAGGCGTGGCTGCTGATCGTGCCGTTGTGGATCACCTTGGTCTACTGCGTGGACGCCAAGCTGCTCTGGGGTGGCGGCTTCTTTGCCATCAAGGGCGCCGTCGACTACTCGGGCGGTTACGTGATTCACCTCAGCGCCGGTGTGGCGGCCTTCGTCGGCGCCGCGATCCTCGGACCGCGTCGCTGGCAGGACAAGGAGAACGCGTTCCCGAGCAACCTGATGATGGTTGCGGTCGGTGCGGGCATCCTCTGGTTGGGCTGGAACGGCTTTAACGGAGGTGACCCGTTCTACGCGGGCGCGGACGCGGCGGCCGCCGTGCTTAATACCAACGTCGCGACCGCCGTCGGATTAATCACGTGGGTCGTTTGGGACATGATCGGGACGAAACAAAAGAAACCGACCTTCTTGGGGGCGATCAACGGCATGATCTGTGGCTTGGTCGCGATTACCCCGAGCGCAGGTTGGGTGAACGGTGCCGGTGCTATCTACGTCGGTCTCATCGCCTCGACGGTCGTCTGGTTCGCCTGGAATTTCCTTTCTCGGTGCCGTCCGTTCTCGAAGGTGGACGACGCTCTGGGCGTCGTCTACACCCACGGTTTCGCCGGTCTCACCGGTGGACTGTTGGTGGGTATTTTCGCGGACCCGGGCATGGTCGAGTACGGGATAAAGGGCGCGCACTACAAGGGCGCCGGCTCGTTCTTCGTCGACGGCTGGTTCTACGGTCACTCGTTCCACCAGTTGTGGGAGCAGTTCCTCGCGGCGCTGTGGATCATCGGTTGGACCGCCTTCGGCACGGCGATAATCTTCTTCTTTGTGAAGTTCGTCTTGGGTGGTCTCCGTGAGGATGACGCGACGCTCGCCATTGGTGACCTCGCGATTCACGATGAGGAAGCATTCCCCGAGCCCACCTTCGGTGAGCCCGTGGACAGCCCCAGTCACCTGCACAGCGACAACGTCTAAGGAGCGACGATGAAATTGGTAACCGCAGTCGTAAAGCCGTTCAAACTTGACGAAGTCAAAGTTGCGGTGAAGGAAGTTGGCATCACGGGTATGACAGTGGGTCAGGTTCGTGGATTCGGGCGCACGGGAGGTCACATCGAGATCTACCGGGGCAAGGAGTACGAATTCGACTTCATTGACAAGATCCAAATCGAGATCGTGGTCACCGACGAACAGGTGGAATCGGTCCTTGACGCCATTGTGAATGCCGCACGCACTGACACCGTTGGTGACGGGAAAGTGTGGGTTACGGACGTCGAGCGGGTGGTGCGGATTCGCACCAACGAGCGAGGTCCCGAAGCGGTATGACTCAGCCGGCCTGGCGTGCGACGGCTTCGGCCGCCGCCGCCGCGGCCAGCGGGTCACCCAAGTAATCGGCTTCGAGCACGTTGAGCTCGTTGTCCATCTTGATGCGGTACGGGATGCCGGTGGGAATCTCGAGGTCCGCTATCTCGTCGTCGTCGATGTGTTGAAGCACCTTGCGTAGTGCACGCAGCGAGTTTCCGTGCGCGACGACGATGACGGCACCCGCGCTCACGGCCTCCTTGCGAAGGTCCTCGACGATGACGTCGCTGAAGTAGGGGGTCACTCGCGCGACGACGTCCTTGAGGCATTCGGTCCGGGGGATGAATTCGCTGGGCACGTCGCGGTAGCGGGGGTCGACGCTATTGCTGCGCGGATCGCCTTGGGGCAGGGGCGGTGGCGGGACGTCGTAGGAACGGCGCCAGAGCTTCACCTGGTCGCTGCCGAACTGCTCGGCGGTCTCCTTCTTGTCCTTACCGGTGAGGTCACCGTAGTGGCGCTCATTAAGACGCCAACTCCGTCGCACGGGAAGCCACGAACGGTTCGCCGCGTGCAACGTGATCTCGGCGGTGCGGATCGCCCTGGTCAGGACCGACGTGTGGAGGACCCGTAGGTCCAGGTCCGCCGCGGCGCCGAGCAGGTTGCCCGCGTTCTGGGCTTCGCTCTCACCCAGTGGTGTCAGATCGACGTCCTGCCAGCCCGTGAAGAGATTGAGGTCGTTCCATACCGATTGACCGTGGCGCAGGAGAATAAGGTCAGGCACGACCCCAGCGTAGTGAGTACGGGGATACCTTCAAAATTGGACTTTTTGCGGTGATCCCTGTATTTCTCGTCCCCAATGATAAGAACTATAAGAACCTCTATCTATTTTCTTGACAAGGAGAGACTCAAGTCTGTATTCTTAGTTGCGTAGGTTCTCACAGTCCATAAGGTCTGGCGCGTCGAGATCGCAGAAGAACGAAGGAGCAGTTCATGGCAAAGGCAGTCGGAATCGACCTAGGGACCACCAACTCGGTGGTCAGTGTTCTCGAAGCGGGTGAGCCCGTTGTCATCCCCAATGCCGAGGGTGGTCGCACGACCCCTTCCGTTGTTGGTTTTTCCAAGACCGGCGAGGTCCTCGTGGGCGAGGTGGCCAAGCGTCAGGCGATCACCAACCCCGAGCGCACCATCCGTTCGGTCAAGCGCCACATGGGCGAGAAGTGGTCGGTCGACATCGACGGCACCAAGTACACCGCCCAGGAGATTTCGGCGCGAATCCTCCAGAAGTTGAAGCGTGACGCTGAGGCGTACCTGGGCGACACGGTCACCCAGGCCGTCATCACGGTACCCGCGTACTTCA
>JBEKWQ010000107.1:0-6166 GCA_049512875.1 Acidimicrobiales bacterium | reverse complement strand
CGCGCTCAATCGCTTGCACGACCTCACCCCCGGCGCCAAGGTGTCGGGTCAGATCCTGCTCGAAGGCACCGACATCTATCGTGGCGACCTGACGGTCACCGAGCTGCGTACGCGAGTGGGCATGGTCTTCCAACGACCGAATCCCTTTCCCACCATGTCGATCTACGACAACGTCGTCTCGGGACTGCGCTTTAACGGCATAAAGAAGAAGTCGCTCTTAGACGAGGCGGCCGAGACGTCGCTGCGGTCAGCGGCCCTCTGGGACAGCGTCGAGTCGCGCCTCAAGGTCGCGGCGTCCAATTTGTCCGGTGGCGAGCAGCAGCGTCTGTGCATCGCGCGCGCCCTGGCGATGGACCCCGAGGTCCTCTTGATGGACGAGCCCACGTCGGCGCTCGACCCCATCGCCACGCTCAAGATCGAAGAGCTCATGACCACGCTGAAGGAGCGCGTGACGATCATCATCGTGACCCACAACATGCAGCAGGCGGCTCGAATCTCGGACGACTGTGCCTTCTTGCTCATGGGTGAGGACCGGGCGGGTGAACTCATCGAGTTTGACACCACCGAGAAGATCTTCAACAACCCCAACGACCCGCGCACGCTCGACTACACCCTCGGTCGCTTCGGCTGATCGCGCCCCTCGCGGGCGTGCCAAACTACTTCCAGGTCGAGTTTTTGGAGAGACATGGGCGACGAGTTATGGCAGGAGTCCGCGACGGCGCTCGCGAAGAAGATACGCGACGGGGAGACGACCTCGCGTGAGGTCATCGAGGCTCACCTCGCTCGCATCGAGGCGGTGAACGGCGAGCTGAACGCCGTCGTGGAGATTCGTCCCGACGAGGTGCGACGCGAGGCCGACCAGGCGGACGCGAAGCGCAAGGCCGGTGGTGTTCTTGGCGTGTTGCACGGCGTCCCGTTCTCAGTGAAGGTGAACATCGACGTGGCGACCTACAGCACGAACGAGGGGACGGTTGCCCTGAAGGACCTGATGGCGAACACTGACTCGCCGAGTGTCGAGCGAATGCGTCAGGCCGGCGGCGTGATGCTCGCGCGAACCAACATGCCCGACCTGGGTCTTCGAATCAACACCGAGTCCGCACTCTTTGGCGCGACGCACAACCCCTGGCGTCACGGTTTCACCGCGGGTGGCTCGTCGGGCGGTGAAGCGTGCGCGATCGCGTCGGGCATGAGTCCGATCGGCCTCGGCAACGACATCGGTGGCTCACTTCGAAACCCGGCGTACGCGTGTGGGATCAGTTCGATCAAGCCCTCACGCGGACGCGTCGCGCAGGTCAACGACTCCGCGCTGATCGACATGCCACTGAGTAGTCAACTCATGCTGGTTCAAGGCGTCTTGGCCCGACACGTCGGCGACGTGCGAACCGGCCTGGAAGTGGTGATGGGCGCCGATCCACGCGATCCCTTGACGCTGTCGGTTCCGTTGCGCGGAGAGAACGCACCTCGAAAGGTCGCGCTCGTTCCCACACCCGCCGGCGGTACGACCGACCCCCAGGTCGCTGAGGGCGTGCGCGTGGCGGGTCGGGCCCTCGAGGCGGCGGGCTACGAGGTGGACGAGATCGAGCCACCGATGCTCGTTGAGTCCTACCTATCGTGGGCTGAACTCATCTGGTCGAGTCTCAAGGTCGACGAGGTCTTGTTGTTGTCGGTGATCGGTGAGGGCGGAAAGAAGTTCCTCGAACTCACCGACATCGGGTTCCCACCCGCGACCGCCGAGTCGATCCAGCGCATGCACCAGGCGCGATTCGCGATCGCCAAAGCCTGGCGAAAGTTCTTGAGCGTCTACCCGCTCGTCGTAGGCCCCACCTGGACGCAACCTCCCTTCGCGCACGGCTTTGACATCGAGAGCGAGGAATCGGCCATGAAGGTCGTCGAGTTGTTCCGCTTCGTGATGCCCGCCAACCTGCTGGGGTTGCCCGCCGCCTGTGTGCCCACTGGTGTCGCCAACGGCTTTCCCACCGGTGCGCAGATCATCGGTGACCTGTTTCGCGAAGATCTCTGCCTCGACGCGGCCGAGGCGGTCGAAGCGAGCGTGGGGGTGCTCACGCCCATCGATCCGCGCCCCTAGATGGCTGACTTCATCCGGCCCATTGCCTTCGCAGACCTCGAAATGGCCGTCTCGATCATTCAAGAGGGCTCGCTCGATCCCTCCCACGAGGATCCCACTCGTCTCGATGACTACTGGCGCGCCGTCGAGGACACGCGAGCACAACGCGGTGACGTCCTGGTCGCCGAGGTCGACGGTGAGGTCGTGGGCCTCTGTCAAGTGATCGTCTTCACGCACTTTCAGCACGCGGGTAAACCCTGTTGTGAACTCGAGAGCGTGCACGTGCGTAGCGACCACCGCAATCAGGGGATCGGTGCCCGGTTACTCAAGCACGCCGAGGGAATTGCGCGCGACGCGGGTTGTTACCGAGTCCAGCTCACGAGCCGCAACGTGCGTGTCGACGCGCACCGTTTCTACCTCACCCAAGGCTTCAGTCAGACGAGCCAGGGATTCAAGAAATTACTACTCGACTGAGACCTCGCGCAGGTCGCCGTCGTCCACGCTGAACACGAAGCCGCGGATCTCAGTGTCGAGCAGGAAGACGCTCGAGCGCAGCTTGCCCACGGTGTCGCGCACGTCGGCGTCGACGTCCTTGTAGGCGCCCAGGCGAAAGGGCGGTCGCACGCCGTACTCTCGTTCGAGGTCGAGTTGGAGCGACTCCTCTTCGAACGCTTCGAGTCCACAGCGCGTGTGGTGGATGACCATCACCGATCGCGTGCCGAGCAGGCGCTGACTGAGCAGCAAGGAGCGCACGGCGTCATCAGTGGCGATGCCGCCCGCGTTCCTGATCAAGTGGACCTGGCCGAGGTCGAGCCCCAGCGCACCAAAGAGGTCGAGACGCGAGTCCATGCAGGTCAACACCGCGAGGCGCAACTGGGGCTCGGTCGCCAGTTCGCGATGTCCGTGTCGGGCAACGTACTCGCGGTTCTTCGCCAACAGGTCGTCGATCGCGCTCACGTGGTCATCCTAGGGAACCGACCACGAATTACCTGCGAGTAGGGGGGTGCAGGGCTTCGTCACTACGATGCACCATGGAGGTCACCATGGACACGATGAACAACATTCGAGAGGAACTGCGTCAACCGGCCCAGAGTCTTCGAGAGCTGATTCCCGACGTGATAAAGGGCCACGCCGAGTTGTCGGCGGCGGCGATGCGTGAAGGAGAGTTGACGCGCGGGCTAAAGGAACTGCTCGCGATCGTGATCGCGATCACGCGCGAATGCGACGGCTGTATCGTCGCGCACACGAGGGGTGCGGCCCAACAAGGGGTGACCCGCCAGCAACTCGCCGAGGCCATTGGCGTCGCGATCGCCATGAACGGTGGTCCGGGCACGGTCTGGGGTCCGCGCGCCTTGCGCGTCTTTGACGAGGCGGTCGCCGAGAGGGCTCAAAAGGCGTAGGGAAGTCTCTTGATGCCGTTCACGAAACTGGACGCCAGTTGCGAGGGTGCGCCGGTGGCGTGGATGGTCGGCGTCTGGGCGAGCAGTGTGCGCCACATCACCGTGATCTCACGACGCGCCAGGTGAGCCCCCAGGCAGAAGTGAGGTCCCGGCGCCCCGAAACCGAAGTGGTCGTTGGGGGTGCGACCCACGTCAAACACGTCTGGATTCTCAAAGGCCTCCTCGTCGCGGTTGGCCGAGTTGTACATGAGCAGCACCTTCTCGCCCTCCTTCAGCTCGAAGCCCGAGAGCGAGTGGTCTCGTGAGAGCGTGCGGCGCATCCAGATCACCGGCGAGGCCCAGCGCACGATCTCGTCGGTCGAGGTCTTGGCGAGACTCTCGTAGTCCGCGATGAGACGTGCCTTCTGGTCGGGGTGCTCGCTGAGCGCGTGTAGCGCGTGGGCGATGGCGGTGCGCGTGGTCTCGTTACCCGCGGTCACGAGCAACACGAAGAACGAGGCGAGCTCCTGCTGGGTCAACTTCTCGGACTCGATCTCGGCGTTGACGAGCGCGCTCGTGATGTCGTCGATGGGATTGTCGATACGGTATTTGCCGAGCTCTTCCATGATCCCCGTCAGGGTCGCTCCCGCCTCGAGCACCACGAGGATCGGGTCGGCGTCGGCGGGCACGACGTCGGGGTCGCCCATCGCGAGAATGATGTTCGAACACCGAAGGACGGTGGCGTATTCGCTCGGCGGCACGCCCATCATGGTGCAGATGATCTCAAGGGGGAAAGGCGCGGCGATGTCAGTGACGAAGTCGCCGGTTCCACTCTCGCGTGCGCGAGAGATGGTCGCTTCGGCGACCAAGTCGATGGACTGTTCGATGGAACGAACGTTGCGCGGATTAAAGGCGTTCGAGACGATGCGGCGCAGTCGGGCGTGCTTTGGGTTGTCCGTCGAGATCATGCCCGAGAAGTACTCGACCATCTCGGGGGGCAGGTCCATCTGGGATACCGCCCCGGGGCCCGAAAGGAATATCTCGGGGTGGCGCGAGGCTTCGGCGACGTCGCGGTGGCGCATGAGCGCGTAGTAGCCAGGCCCGGGCGGCATCTCGATGGCCGAGCCCTCGACAACGATGCCCTCGTACTTGGCGATGGGTCGTTCGCGTCGCAGGGTGGCGAAGGCCGCGTCGCGCTCGGACCAGGGCCGCTTCCAGAACTCCAAGTCCGAAAGGTCGATGTCGTCGGGACGCCAGTCAAGTTGTGTGCTCATGGCAAAATCGTAGCCAAGGCGCTCGTGAGGTCACGTCCAGGCGATTTCACGGCAGACTGGACCGGTGCCCGAACTCTCCGACCACGAACGCTCCAGTCGTCTCCAAGCGCTCCAAGCGCTGCTCGACCTGATGCGTCCCGCCGTCCAGGCGGACGGTGGTGACTTGGTGCTCGTGCGCGCCGACGTGGAGAGTGGCGTCGTGGAGGTCCAACTCCAGGGTGCGTGCTCGAGTTGCGCGATCTCCTCAGACACCCTCCAAGGTGGGGTGACCCGGATTCTCACCGACCGCCTGGCGTGGGTCACCGAGGTCGTGGGCGGGGTGGACGATTCGATCGATCCCGAAGAGTCGATGTCGCTCGGTTCAGGCGGTTACGTGCCGCGCTACCGCCAACTGTAAGTCCGGTTTTTCCGGTCACGGGAGCCGGTCGTTCCGCTATTATTTAGTTAGTGGAACTAATGGAAGAGACGACCGCGCAGACCGCCGCTCGACTTCGTCGAGCCATTACGCGCCTTAATCGAAAGTTGCGTGGTACCGCGCCCGACGGCGTGTCACCCGGACAGGCGTCGATGCTCGCCTCAATCGCCAAACTCGAGAACCCCTCGCTCGGTGACCTCGCGCTCGCCGAGCACATCCAGCCACCCTCGGTGACCCGTCTGGTGCGTGACATGCAGCGCGATGGACTCATCACGTGCGTCCCCGACGCCGAGGACCGTCGCTGCACGCGCGTGTCGCTCACGGCCGCGGGTCGACGAGAGCTCGACACCATACGCAAGAAGAAGGCGGAGTTCATTGAACAAAGACTTCTCACGCTCTCGCTCGACGACCAACGTCGAGCCCGCGAGGCCGCCGTCTTCCTCGAGACGCTTCTGGAGGATGAGTGAGCGCGGCGCGACGTTTTTCTTCCAAGACCTTCGCCGCGCTCTCGGTACGTAACTTTCGTCTCTACTTCATCGGACAGCTTATCTCGGTCTCGGGTACGTGGATGCAGTCGGTCGCCCAAGGGTGGCTGGTGCTGCAGTTGACGGGCTCGTCGATCGACCTGGGTTTCGTGATCGCGCTGCAGTACGTGCCGATGTTGCTGCTCGGCAGTTACGGCGGACTGATCGCCGACCGCAGCGAGAAGCGCCGGATCCTCTACTGCACCCAGAGCGCCGCGGCGATCCTCGCGCTCGTGCTCGGCGTACTCGTGAGCACCCATCACGCCACCCTCACCACGGTGATGTGCCTGGCGGCCCTGCTCGGCGTGGTGAATCTCTTTGACAACCCCGCTCGCCAAGCGTTCGTCCAGGAGATGGTCGGACGTGACCTCATCGCCAACGCCGTCAGCCTCAACAGCGTGCTGATGAACGCGGGACGCCTCATCGGTCCGGGCATCGCCGCGGGCTTCATCGCCGTGGTGGGTACCGCGGACTGCTTCTACGCCAACGCCGCCTCGTTCGCAGCCGTG
>JBEKWQ010000106.1:0-6170 GCA_049512875.1 Acidimicrobiales bacterium | reverse complement strand
GAAGCATCTCGGCCTGCTGATGGGGCTCGAAGGCGATGTAGACGTAGAAGAACGTGAAGGCGAGAATGAGCAGGAAGTCCGCGAAGATGTAGAAGAAGCTCGTCGGGTGCAGCGAGGAGTTCACGAAGTTCTGGAAACTCGTCCAGGGCACGATGTTGCTCATCAGCACCGGGATGTAGAGCACCGAGGACGCGAAGATGATCGGGATCACCCCGGACTGGTTGACCTTGAGGGGGATATAGGTCGAGTTACCACCCATCTCTCGGCGCCCGACGACTCGTCGCGCGAAGGTGACCGGGATGCGCCGCTGGCCGTTGTCCATGAAGACGATCAGCACGAGTAGTCCCAGGGAGACGAGCAGGATGATGAAGAACTTGGTGGGACCGCCCTCGCTCCAGACCGCGTGGCCGCCCGAGGGCATGCCCGCCACGACGTTGGCGAAGATCAACAGACTCATACCCTGGCCGATGCCGCGCTGGGTGATGAGTTCGGCGAGCCACATGACGAACGCGGTCCCCGCGGTCATGATCGCGACCATGAACAGGCCCAGCCCCAAGGTGAACTTGGGGATGAGGTCGATGTTAAAGCCGAGCAACGCCTCGTCGTGGCCGTGGAAGGCGTAGATGAGACCCGTCGACTGCAAGAGCGCCAGACCAATGGTGAGATAGCGGGTCGTCTGGGTGATCTTCTTTTGACCGACCGCGCCTTGATCGCGCCACTCGCCCAGCTTGGGAATCACCGTCGTGAGCAACTGGATGACGATCGAACTCGTGATGTAGGGCATGACGCCCAGGCCGAACACCGCGAGGCGGGTCAGGGCGCCGCCCGAGAACAGGTTGAGGAAGCCGAGGACTCCGCTCGCCCCGGCCTTGGACTGCAGCAATTGAACCTGCGACCAGCTCACACCGGGGATCGGGATGTTGGCACCCGCCTGGTAGAGACAGATGATCCCAATCGTGAACAGGACCTTGTTACGAAGGTCCGGGACGCGAAAGATGTTCGAGAGTCTGCGCAGCACGGTTCAGTCCTTAGCGGTTCTGGTGTTGGTTGCCCGACGCTGGTGGGCGAACCGCGAAGGGCAGTTCGACCTCGGTCGTCGTGCCGCCGGCCGCCTCGATGGCGGCCTTGGCTGAGCTGGAGAATGCGTGCGCCGAGACGCGCAGCGCCGTGGTGACCGTGCCACGTCCCAGGACCTTGACGAGGTCCTTCTTGCGCGCGAGACCGCGCTCGACGAGCACGTCGAGGGTGACGTCGCTCACCCCCAGCGAGACGAGCGCGTCGAGGTTGACCGGCGTGTACTGCACGCGAAAGGGGTTCGTGAATCCCTTCATCTTGGGGATCCGCTGGAGCAGCGGCAACTGGCCGCCCTCGAAACCTGCGGGGATCTGGCGGCGGGCCTTCTGGCCTTTGGTGCCACGGCCCGCGGTCTTGCCGCCCTTGCCGCCGATACCGCGACCGACGATCTTCTTTCGGTGCGTCGAACCTTCGGGTGACTTGAGATCGTGCAGTTTCATTCGTTGACCTCTTCTACTTTGATCAGGTGGGGTACGCGTGCGATCATCCCGTGGATCTCGGGACGGTCGGGCAGGACGTTGGACTGGCCAATGCCACGAAGCCCGAGCGCGCGCAGGGTGCCGCGGTGCTTGGGCTTGGTCGCGATGGCCGAACGGATCTGGGTGACTTTCAACTGGGTCATGGACTACGCCTCCGTCTTGAACAGGTCGCCCTCGCGCTGACGCTCGCGATAGGCACGAAGGGTACCCGAGGGGATCACGTGCTCGGCCGACTGGTCGCGTAGGGCCGCGATGTCCTCGGGTCGACGCAGTTGCTTGAGACCGTCGATCGTGGCGTGGGCGACGTTGATGCCGTTGGGCGAACCCAGTGACTTGGCGATGATGTCCTTCACGCCCGCCATCTCGAGGATCGCGCGCGCGGCGCCACCGGCGATGACGCCGGTGCCCGGCGCCGCGGGCTTCATCAGCACGCGACCGGCACCCGAGGCACCGATGACGGGATAGACAATGGTCGTGCCCGCGATCGGCACGTCAAAGAGGTTCTTGCGCGCCTCTTCGATGCCTTTTTGCACGGCGAGTCCGGCTTCCTTCGCCTTGCCGTAGCCGAGACCGACCCGTCCGTTGCGGTCACCGATCACCATGAGCGCGGTGAAGGAGAAACGACGTCCACCCTTGACGACCTTGGACACGCGATTCACCTTGATGGTGCGTTCTTCGAACTGTTCTACGTCACTCATTAAAACTCCAGTCCATCGGCGCGAAGCTGCTCCGCGAAGGCAGCCACGCGACCGTGGTAGTCGAATCCCCCGCGGTCAAAGACCACGGTGGTGATGTTGGCGGCCTTGGCGCGCTCGGCGAGGAGCTTGGCGACGGCCTTGGCCCCGTCGACGTTGCCGTGGACGCTTGACTTCAGCGAAGCCTCGACCGAGGACGCGGCGACCAAGGTGACGCCCTTGGTGTCGTCGATGATCTGGGCCGAGATGTGCTTGTTGGTGCGACTCACCGCGACGCGCGGACGCGCGGGCGTACCCGACAATTTGTTACGGATGCGCTTGTGACGGCGCTGACGCAGTTCTCTCGTGGTACGTGCCATTACTTCGCAGCCTTTCCAGCCTTGCGCGCCACTCGCTCACCGAGGTAGCGCACGCCCTTGCCCTTGTAGGGCTCGGGCTTACGGATCTTTCGGATCGTCGCGGCGACCTGGCCCACGACCTCCTTGTCCGCGCCCTTGACGATGACGCGCGTGGGGGCGGGCACCTCGAAGGTGATGCCCTCGGGCGCGGTGAACTTGACGGGGTGCGAGAAGCCCAGGGCGAGGTCGAGCACGCCCGGAGCGCCGGCCGCGGCGCGGTAGCCGACGCCGATGATCTCGAGCTCCTTGGTCCAGCCCTCGGTTACGCCCGTGACCATGTTGGACACGAGCGTGCGGGTAAGACCGTGCAGCGAACGGTAGGCGGTCTCGTCGTTCAGTCGATCGACGCTCAACTGGTCGCCCTCTTGGTGCAACGTGATCCCTTCGGGCAAGACGCGCGTCATGGACCCGTTGGGTCCCTTGACGCTGACGATCCCGTCGGCGACCGAGACGCTCACCGAGGACGGCACGGTGATGGGGTTACGGCCAATACGTGACATCAGCGACTCTCCTTTCGCGTCGTCGGGTTACCAGACATAACACAGCACCTCGCCGCCCAACTTCGCCTTGCGCGCTTCGCGGTCGGTCATCAGGCCGTGACTCGTCGACACCACGGCGACACCGACGCCGCCGAGCACTTTGGGCATCTGGTCGGACTTCTTGTAGATACGAAGTCCGGGCTTGGAGACGCGCTTGATTCCGACGATGGTCTTTCGACGGTCCTCTGAGTACTTGAGCGAGATCTCGAGCGTCGAGCCGGGCTTTCCCTCGGCCTTGGTCACGGAGAAGCCGGCGATGAAACCTTCCTTCTCCAACACCTTGGCGAGGTTCTCCTTCAACTTCGAACTGGGCATCTTGACGGTGTCGAACATCGCGGAGTTCGCGTTGCGGATCCGGGTGAGCATGTCGGCAATGGGGTCAGTCATAGTCATAGCTGTCCTCCTACCAACTTGCCTTCGTCACGCCGGGAACTTCACCGGCGTGCACCATCACTCGCAGGCAGATACGGCACAGACCGAACTTGCGATACACCGAGCGCGGACGACCACAACGTTCGCAGCGCGTGTAGGCGCGCGTGGAGAACTTGGGGGTCTTCTGCTGCTTAATACGAAGGGCTTTCTTAGCCATTATCGAATCTCCTGCTTGAAGGGAAAGCCGTACGCGCGAAGGAAAGCGCGTCCCTGCTCGTCGTTGGTCGCCGTGGTGACGATGGTGATGTCAAAGCCACGCGGCGCGTCGATCTTGTCGTAGTCGACCTCGGGAAAGATCAACTGGTCGTTCACCCCGAACGTGTAGTTCCCGTGTCCGTCAAAGGACTTGGGCGAGAGTCCGCGAAAGTCACGGATTCGCGGGATCGCCAGGCTGAGCAGGCGGTCGAAGAACTCCCAGGCGCGGTCCCCGCGAAGGGTGACCTTCACGCCAATGGGCTGCTCCTCGCGCAACTTGAAGCTCGCGATGGACTTCTTCGCGCGCGTGACGACCGGCTTCTGGCCGGTGATCAGTTCGAGGTCGCGCTGGGCGCCCTCGAGCAGCGACGCCTGCTGGGTCGCCTTGCCGACGCCCGAGTTGAGCACGATCTTGGTGAGCCGAGGCACCTGCATGATGTTGTCCAGGCCCAGTTCGTCCTTCAGGGCCGGACGGATCTCCTGGTCGTAACGGACCTTGAGTCGGGGGCGGGTCTGGGTACTCATAGTGTTTCTCCACACTTGCGACAGACACGCACCTTGGTGTCGCCGGTGACCTTGTAGCCGACCTTGGCCGGTCCCTTGTGACCGGCGCACCACAGGGCGACGTTGGACACGTGCAGGGGCATCAACTTGTCGATGATACCGGCCTGCATGGTCGCGCCCGCCTGCTTGGTGTGGCGCTTGGCGATGTTGAGTCCGTCGAGGATGACCTTGTTGCTCGCCGGCAGGGCCTCTTCGACCTGGGCGCGCTCGCCGCGGAACTTGCCCGACAGCACCAACACGTCATCACCTTTGCGAATCTTCATTACAGCACCTCCGGCGCCAGGGAAATAATGCGCATGAACTTCTTGTCGCGCAGCTCGCGACCGACCGGCCCGAAGATGCGCGTGCCACGAGGTTGGAGCTGATCGTTGATCAACACGGCCGCGTTCTCGTCGAACTTGATGTAGGAGCCGTCGGGACGTCGACGTTCCTTCGAGGTGCGAACCACCACACAGCGAACGACGTCGCCCTTCTTCACCGCGGCGCCGGGGATGGCGTCCTTCACGGTGCCGATGAAGACGTCACCGATCGAGGCGTAACGACGACGCGAACCGCCGAGCACCCGGATGCAAAGGACTTCCTTGGCTCCACTGTTGTCGGCCACTTTGAGACGGGACTCTTGCTGGATCATCGCGCACGCTCCACGATCTCGGTCAGGCGCCAACGCTTGAGCTTGGAGAGCGGACGGGTCTCTTGGACCCGGACCCGGTCGCCCACCTTGGCCTCGTTCTTGTCGTCGTGCACGTAGAGCTTCTTCGTGCGCTGGACGGTCTTGCCGTAGCGGGGGTGGCTGACGCGCTCGTTGACCGCGACCACCAGCGTCGATGCCATCTTGTCCGACACCACAATGCCCTCGCGGACCTTGCGCGGATTCTCGCGCGACGTTTCGTTCGTCGAGTCACTCATGACTACTCACTTTCCTGGGCCGCTTCGGCGGCGGCGATCTCGCGCTCGCGCACGAACGTCGACAGACGCGCGATGTCCTTGCGCACTTCGTGCAAACGCGCCGAGTTGTCCAACTGACCGGTGGCGAGTTGGAAGCGCATGTTGAACAACTCGCGACGCGACTCGCTCAAGCGCTCTAGTAATTCGTTGTCGCCCAGGAGCCGGAGCTCGGCGACGCGTTCCGCGGTCTTGGCCATTAGATGGTCACCTCCGGTGTCCCGTGGGTACCGGGACGGATCACGAACTTGGCCTTGATGGGCAGCTTCTGGATGGCGCGGTCCATTGCCGCACGCGCCAACGCCTCGTCGACGCCACCGAGCTCGAACATGACGCGCCCGGGCTTGACGACGGCGACCCAGAACTCCGGGTTGCCCTTACCCGAGCCCATGCGCGTCTCGGCGGGCTTCTGGGTGACGGGCTTGTCGGGGAAGATGCGGATCCAGACCTTGCCACCACGCTTGACGTGACGGGTCATGGCGATTCGAGCGGCCTCGATCTGGCGCGCGGTGATCCAACCGGCCTCGAGGGCCTGGATGCCGAAGTCGCCAAAAGCGAGGTCGACGCCGCCCTTGGCCATGCCGGTCATGCGGCCGCGCTGCTGCTTGCGATACTTAACCTTGCGGGGCATCAACATGGTTACTCAGCGTCCTTTCGAAAATGCGGCGTGTCGGTGTGATCTTGGGCCGTGCGGCGCTCGATCTCCTCTTCCACGCTCAATCGACGCTCGACCTCGTCATTCGCGGCGAGTAGGTCGGCCGGGTTCACGTCGGTGACGACCTCTTCGCTCGACGCCTCGTGCTCGACGCGGCGTCGTCCGCCACCGGCTCGCACGACGCCCTTGGGCACGGC
>JBEKWQ010000105.1:6255-8009 GCA_049512875.1 Acidimicrobiales bacterium | reverse complement strand
GGTGGCGGCGGTGTCGGTGGGCATCATCGACGGCGTGGCGATGCTGGACCTTCCCTACGAAGAAGACTCGCGCGCCGAAACCGATATGAACGTCGTGATGACCGGCGCCGGTCACTTCGTCGAGGTCCAGGGCACGGCCGAACTCACGGCCTTTTCAAGGTCCGAGCTCGACGCGCTCCTCGATCTGGCGACCGCGGGCATTGCTGACATCCACGACGCCCAGCGACGGATCCTCGCCACGGCGCCGGCGCCGCGCATGGCGTGACGACGTTCATCCTCGCGACGGCGAACGCCCATAAGGCCCACGAGATGCAGGCCGTCCTGGCGGACCTTGACGTCACGCTGTTACCACGGCCCCTTGACGTGCCCGACGTCGACGAAACCGAGGACACCCTCGAGGGCAACGCCGAGTTGAAGGCCCGAGCCCTGGTCGACGCGACCGGCTACCCGGCGCTCGCCGACGACACGGGGCTCTTCGTCGCCGCGCTCGAGGGACGGCCGGGTGTCAGGAGCGCGCGCTACGCGGGTGAGGAGGCGAGCTACGACGACAACGTGCGAAAACTACTCGAGGAACTGCACGACGTACCCCTCGAGCGCCGGGGCGCCGAGTTTCGAACCGTGATCGTCGCCGCGTACCCCGATCGCGGTTCGCTGATGGTCGTGGGCACGTTGAAGGGGTCCATTACCCGGAGCCCGCGAGGGTCGCGTGGCTTTGGCTACGACCCGGTTTTCGTGCCCGAGGACGAGACCCGAACCCTCGCCGAGATGTCGCCCGAAGAGAAGAACGCCCTCTCGCACCGGGGCCACGCCCTACGAGCGCTCGCCTACGCGCTCGCCACGCGCTCTTCGAGCTAGGTACGTTCACGCAACGTTCACCTTTAGGGTGGAGTCGTGAAGAGCCACCAGCTTTCGATGTTCCCGTTGGGCATGGTGGTCTTCCCTCACCAGGTCGTGGGTCTGTGCGTGTTCGAGCCGCGCTATCGCCAGATGCTCAGTGATATCACGCCCGAGAACCAATTCGGTACCTGTCTCATCGAGCGAGGCTCGGAAGTCGGCGGCGACGATCAACGTTCGTCGGTGGGCACGGTCGTCCAGATCCTGGGCGCGCATCACCTCATCGACGGCAAGACCTTGATCATGGTCGAGGGCGTCGGCTGCGTGGAGGTGGCGACCTGGCTGAGCGACGACCCGTATCCAAGGGCGCTCGTCAAAGAACGGTGCTGCGACGAGGTGGCGATCGAGCCGGCGTTACTCAAGTCCACCCAGTCGGCGGTGCGAGCCCTGCGCAATCTTCAGAGCGAACTGTTCGCCGACCAGTGTCTCCAGACCAATTGCGAGATGGACGTCGATCCGTGGGTGTGCAGTTGGCAGCTCTGTTCGATGACCCCGATGTCGGTGCTCGACCAGTTCAAGGTTCTTAGTTTGAGCAACCCCAACGACCGGTTGCGACTGCTCGCCGAGATCTGTTGTGAGCGCTACGGCGACTACGAGCGCATGCTCGCCACCGACATGCCCGCGCCACCGCTCGTCTAGTGCGTTAGCGCAGTTCCACCAGGTCGACGACGAAGATCAGCGTCTCCCCGGGTGCGATGACGCCGCCCGCCCCCTGCTCGCCGTAGCCGAGGTGCGCGGGTATCACGAGTCGACGTCGTCCGCCGACTCTCATACCCACGACTCCCTGGTCCCAACCCTGGATGACGTAACCCGCGCCCAACGGGAACTTGAACGGCTCACCACGGTTCCAGGAGGCGTCG
>JBEKWQ010000105.1:0-6244 GCA_049512875.1 Acidimicrobiales bacterium | reverse complement strand
GAACTCTTCGCCACTCGTTGCCCCGACGCCCACGTAGTGCACCACCGCGGTCTGACCGACTCGTGCCTCCTCGCCCGGGCCCACGACGATCTCCTCGATCAGTAGGTCCTCGGGTTCCGGTCCCAGGTGAGGGTCAACGAGAGGTTTTTCGGACATGTCTGAGGACTCTAGTAGCGGCGTTCGCGTCCCGCGCCCACGACGCGAACGTTGCGGGCTTCTCGACCTTTGGGACCGTTCGCCTCTTCGAAGGTGATCTTCTGACCCTGGCTGAGGGACTTGAAGCCGTCACCCACGATGTTCGAGAAGTGGATGAACAAGTCATCGCCCTTGTCGTCGCTCGCGAAGCCGAAGCCCTTGGAGTCATTGAAGAAACTCACGACGGCTTCGCGGCCCGACGCGCGCGAAGACGAGGGACGACCAGTCCCGCGAACGTCGCGTTCGGGGCGCGCGGTGCGATCGAAGGAGGTACGGTCGATGCGAGGCGCCCGTTCTGCACTCGTGGGCCTCGTGGACCTCGCGGGTCGAGCGTCGCGGTCGTTGAAGACCCGCTCGGCCCGAGGGGCGCGTTCACTGACACTGCGTTCCGTTCGCTCGGGTCGTGGGGCGCGCTCGGCCCGTGCGCGCTCACTGAAGCCTCGGGCTGGTCGAGCCGAGGTGCTGGTTTCGCGTGGTTCACGGCGCTCGAAGGATCGAGGACCGCGCTCGCGTGCGACGGGTCGCTCCGAGCGACCCTTGCCGCCCCGGTCGTCCAGACGTTCGGCGGCGACCGCGTCGTCCACCGCGCCCAAGCGGATGGCGACGGCGTCACTCGGTGCCTCGATGGTGGCCGCGATACCCAGCGCCTTTTGGAGACGCTTCACTTGCCCGATGACGTCTTCGCCTACGAGCGAGATCACGGCGCCCGTGGCGCCCGCGCGCCCGGTGCGCCCAGAACGGTGCAAGTAGTCGGTGGCCTGAGCGGGCGGATCGTAGTGCACGACGACGGGCATGAGATCGATGTGAATGCCTCTCGCCGCGACGTCGGTGGCGACGAGGACGCGCACTTGTCCGCTCTTGACGCTACGCAGCGCTCGTTCGCGTTGGGCCTGGGAACGATCTCCGTGCAGTGGCACCGCCGACACACCGCGATCTTCGAGCTGGCGGGCGAGTCGGTCGGCACCGTGCTTGGTGCGGGTGAAGAAGATCGCGCGCTCGTACTCGTGGGCGATGTCGGCGGCGAACTGTGGACGTTGGTCACGCGGCACTCGCCAGAAGAAGTGGTCGACGTCGTTGGGGGCCTCTTCGCCGACGACGTCGTGGATCACGGCGTCGTGGGTGAATTCGCGAACCAGCGACTTGACGTCGGGGCCCATGGTCGCCGAGAAGAGCATGACGTGTCGGTCCGGGGGCGTCGCGCCCACGATCCGACGTACACACGGCAAGAAGCCCATGTCGGCCATGCGGTCGGCTTCGTCGACGACGACCGTGGCGACCGAAGAGAGGTCGAGGGCGCCCTGTTCGAGCATGTCCTCGAGACGGCCCGGACAGGCGACGACGACGTCGACGCCGAAGTTGAGGGCCTTGCGAGCCACGCTGTAGGACGTACCACCGTAGATGCAGATGACCCGACGACCGCGGTCGTCGGTGAGGTTGGCGAGTTCTTTTTGGACCTGGGCGGCGAGTTCACGGGTGGGTACCAGCACGAGCCCAACGGGCTTGCGCGGACGGGCTTTGGTGATGCGCGCCATCAGGGGAAGGCCGAACGCGAGGGTTTTGCCCGAACCAGTGACGGCCTTTCCCACCACGTCGCGACCGGCGAGGGCGTCGGGCAGCGCGGCTTCTTGGATGGGGAAGGCCTCGGTGATGCCGCGTTCGCGTAGGCGCTCTACGAGGTTCGCGGGCACGCCGAGGTCGGCAAAGGACACAGACATATGACTCCTACAAGTTGAGATGAGCCCAACTCGATATGTCACAGTCGAATCGGTCTCTACCGCGAAATGCGGCAAAACGATGTTCCTACGTTAGCAGACGCAGCAACTCTCTCGTTCACGTCGGCGCGACGTCGTGCGGGCGGAGGGACTCGAACCCACACTCCGAAGAACTGGTACCTAAAACCAGCGCGTCTGCCAATTCCGCCACGCCCGCGAGAGACTCCACTCTAGGTCCTTGGTCGAGGGGTTCGCAGTCACACACGGTAGATTGGTGCCATGATCTACTCCTCAATGGCCGAAGGATTCGGCGCGAACGACCTCAACCAGCGGCTTCTACGCGAGCGCATCGTGTTCTTGGGTTCACAGGTCGACCAGAACACCGCGAACCGCATCTGCGCGGAACTGCTCTTGCTCGAGGCGGAGGACCGCGACAAGGACATCAGTCTTTACATCAACTCACCCGGTGGTTCGGTGACGGACGGCCTCGCGATCTACGACACCATGCAGTACGTGAATTGTGACATCCGCACCATCTGCGTTGGCATGGCGGCCTCAATGGGACAGTTCCTGCTCTGTGCCGGGGCACCGGGCAAGCGTTTCTCCCTGCCCCACAGTCGCATCTTGATGCACCAGCCTTCGATGGGCGGCATGCAGGGTCAGGCCTCGGACATCGCCATCCAGGCGGAACAGATTGTCTACATGAAGACCCAACTCGCCGAGCGCATTGCCTTTCACACCGGCCAGAGCGTCGAGCGCATCGAAGCGGATTCGGATCGTGACCGTTGGTTCACCGCCCAAGAGGCCCTCGAATATGGCTTTATCGACGCGGTGATTGATCGTTCGGCGCTTCGTCAAGGGGTCTAGTGAACGACGCCTCGGAGGCGAGGGTCCAGCGACGGTCTCTTGAGAACGCGCCGGTGCGCGTCGTCAGCGCCCGGTCCAACCTGCCCACGCGACTGAAAAACCTCTGGTCGCGCCACGAACTCCTGACGAGCCTGATCTTCTCGGACATCCGCATCAAGTACAAGAACTCGACCCTCGGCATCTTCTGGTCGATGCTGTCGCCCGCCTTGACCCTGGGTATCTACTACCTGGTCTTCTCGGTCATCACCAAGAACGGCTACCCGAACTTCGCCCTGTACCTTTTCGCGGGACTTGTGGTCTGGAACATGTTCGTGACGGCGGTGAACATGGCGACGGGGGTCATCGTCGACCGGGCCGCCCTGGTGAAGAAGGTCTCGTTCCCGCGTGAGATCCTCGCCCTCGCCAACGTCGGCGCCTCGGTGGTCTACTTCGCCATCCAACTCGGGGTGTTGTGTCTGTTCTTGCTCGTGTTAGGTCACGCGCCGGCGTGGGGCTTCTTGTGGATCCTGCCAATCTCCTTTGTCGCGCTCTATCTACTGACGGCGTCGGTCGCCATTGTCATGTCGGCCGTGACGGTGTACCTGCGCGACATGCGCCACCTGATGGAGGTGTTGCTCCAACTCTGGTTCTGGTTATCGCCGGTCGTGTACTCGTATCAGAACACCATCTCCAAGCGTCTGCACGCCCACGGTCTGACCTGGATGTACTTCCTTAATCCGATCACGCCGATCATCATGACCTTCCAACGGATCTTCTACGTCAAGACCACGGTGGTGTCGACTAATCCACCTCACCCGCTGATCAACATCTTGCCCACGTGGTCGATGTCAACGTTCGTCGACATGAACCTCACGTTGCTCGGGGTCACGGTCATCCTCTTCCTGCTCTCGTTGACGATCTTTGGTCGCCTCGAAGGAAACTTTGAGTCAGAGCTGTGACCACCGTCATCGACGTCGAAGACGTCTCCAAGCAGTTCAAGATCCACCACGAGCGAAGTCAAACGCTGAAGGAACGGCTCCTGCACCCTCGGGCCGGCTCCACTGAACTCTTCAGCGCCCTCAAGGACGTCAGTTTCACCGTCACGAGCGACGAGACGGTGGGCATTCTGGGTCACAACGGCTCGGGCAAGTCGACGCTGCTCAAATGTATTTGCGGTGTCCTGCAGCCGACGACCGGCCAGATACGGGTGCGCGGGAACTTGGCGGCACTGCTCGAACTCGGCGCGGGATTCCAAACCGAGTTGTCGGGTCGCGACAACGTCTACCTCTATGGCGCGATGCTCGGGCTCTCCAAGAGGAACGTCGACGCCATCTTCGATGACATCGTCGCCTTCAGTGAGATCGAGCACTTCATCGACACGCAGGTGAAGTTCTACTCGAGTGGTATGTACGTTCGCCTCGCCTTCGCGGTGGCGGTGAACGTCGATCCCGACATACTCGTGGTCGACGAGGTTCTGGCGGTGGGAGACGAAAGGTTCCAGGCCAAGTGCGTCGACCGGATCCGCACCTTCCAAGAAGAAGGACGGTCAATCTTGTTGGTCACCCACCAGGCCGACCAAGTGCGGGCGCTCTGTGACCGCGCCATTGTCCTCGACGGTGGCTTGATGATCGCCAACGGCCCGGTCCAAGAATCGCTGCGAATCTTTCGTGAACACCTGCTCGAGGACGCGGTCGAGCACGACCGTGTTGGCCATCAAGCCGAGGTCGCCATTGATTCGGTGACCACACCTTCGGGTTCCTTTGACGTGCGCAGCGGTGCGGGAATGCACTTTGACGTGCACATCTCGTCGCACACGGCCTACAGCGGTAATTTCGTCATGGAACTGTTCACCCGAGGTGGCATGCTCGTCAGTCGTAGTGACGCCCAAGGCTCACCGGTCAACTTGAAGCCCGGCGCCAACCAGGTTGGCGTGGATCTGCCGAACCTTCCGTTACTCGACGGGGTCTACGACGTGAACGTGGGGGTACTTGACTATCACGGCACGGTGATCGCGTGGAAGGAACAGGCTGCTTCGATTCAGGTCACCTACAACGGGCGTGAAGGCGGCATCGTCGAGCTTGGCGCGTCGATCCAACAGCTCTAGGCGTCGTTGGTGGCGCGCAGGCGCGGGTACGAACGCAGTGATCCGAACGGGCCAAGTTTTCCGACGTCGTAGGCGTGGTCGGCACCCCTCAGCATCCGCCGGTCGCCGCGCGAATTACCGTAGGCGTAGATCTCGGGTTCGACGGGGTAGCGCTGTTGCTCGATCCATTCGCTCAGTCGCCGCATCTTCTCGCTGCCCCGGCAGTTTCGACCGAGGTAACTGCCGGTCAGTTGTCCGATCGGGTTGACCGCCAGTCGCGTGCCGATCGCGCCGTTGGCGCCCAGTGCCTCGACGATCACCTCCACGTAGATCTCGGGCGAGGCCGAGACCACGACCACGTCGTGACCCTGGGTCTGGTGCCAGCGCAGTCGCTCGAGCACCTTGGCCCGTCCGCGGTGTTCGAGGTGTGAGAGCGCAAAGCTTCGCGACTCGTCGCGCACTTCTTCAACGTCGCGCCCGGTGAGCAGTCGTCCAAAGAGTCGCTCCTTGGCGTGGTCAGCCCACGGCCCGCTTCGCACCGCGCCCACGAACAGTGGTACGCCGAGTGGGAGGGCGGCGCGAAAGACCGCGCCGGAGCCGGCGAGATAACGCAACCAGCGCCAGACGCTGCCGCCTTCGGTGAGCGAACCATCGAGGTCGAAGGCGGCCACGACGGGCGCGGGGGTTTCGCTCATGGTCCCAGTCTCACAGGCGTGCGTCGCGTGTGCGCCAATTACCCATAAATCTAATCGGGTTTTGCAACAATAGAAATTTTTGTGGCTAAAGTGGGATGGCTCAGTCAAGGGACTGACATTTGCACGCGAAGGAGCAGACATGGCGATTCGCCTTGGTGACGTGGCCCCGGACTTTACCGCCGAGACCACCGAAGGAACAATCAACTTTTACGACTGGCTCGGCGACAGTTGGGGCATCCTCTTCTCGCACCCCAAGGACTTCACCCCGGTGTGCACCACCGAGCTTGGCGCGTTCGCCGCTCGCAAGGGCGACTTCGACAAGCGCAACACCAAGATCATCGGCGTCTCGGTCGACGACGTGGCCTCGCATGACAAGTGGAAGGCCGACATCCAAGAGACGCAGGGCAGCGCGCTCAACTTCCCGCTGATCGGTGACCAGGACCGCAAGGTCGCGGACCTGTACGACATGATCCACCCGAACGCGAACGACACGCTCACCGTGCGTAGCGTCTTCATCATCGGACCGGACAAGAAGGTGAAGCTCACCTTGACCTACCCGGCCTCGACGGGTCGCAACATCGACGAGATCGTGCGCGTGCTCGACTCGTTGCAGCTCACCGCGAACTACTCAGTGGCGACGCCGGTGAACTGGAAGGACGGCGGCGACGTGATCATCGTCAACTCCATCACCGACGAAGAGGCGAAGACCAAGT
>JBEKWQ010000104.1:0-6256 GCA_049512875.1 Acidimicrobiales bacterium | reverse complement strand
AATGTCAAGGGTCTGGTAGTACGTCCCATCGACGATCCACGAGGGTCCCGCGAGTAGTTCGATCTGGCGCGATACCCATTGCTCGGCGGGCGTCTCCACCCAACCGGGATGCCAGAAGTGGTTGTCAAGGTGTATGACCGGCATCTTCGTCTGACGCCCGAGGCGCTCAGCCATCGTGGTCTTGCCCGAACCCGGGGAGCCCACGATGGCAATTCGGTTCATACCAAGGACTTTCTATCAGGCGCTCGGCCTCGAGAGCGCTGACGGGTTCACAGAACTGGCAGGCTAGGGAGATGACCAGTGAACGACTCGAGGTGCGACGCACGATCAACGCGAGCCCCGAAGCGATCTTCGCCCTCTTGTGCTCACCCCAGGGGCACGTCGCCATCGACAGTTCGGGAATGTTGCTCGCGGCCGAGGGAGTCGACGTCACGAAAGTCGGTGACGCCTTCGTCGTGCACATGGACCGGGAAGCGCTCAACGACTATCCCCTGGGTAAATACGACGTGAAGATCACCATCACCACGTTCGAGGAGAACCGCGAGATCGCATGGAACGTGTCGGGTGTCTTTCGTGAATCAATCGGCCACGTCTACGGCTACTCTCTCGAACCCGGCGAGGACGGCACGGTCGTCACCTCGTACTACGACTGGTCGGGTGCCAGCCAAAAGTGGAAGGACGCCGGCATCTTCCCGGTCCTACCCGAATCAACCCTTCGCGCGACGTTGGGTATCCTCGAGAGGACGGTCCAGCGAAGCGCCGAAACCTCGAACTGACCGGGCGTTATTGGGTTCAGCGGGGAGCCCGGGCGCAGTACGTGGTCGTCACGTAGGGCAGCTCGAAGGGTTCGTCAAAGGACGCGACGACGCGGTCCACGTCGTCGAGAATCTTTCGTTGCTCTGACGAGTCAAGCACCGCGATGTAGCTCGTGGTCAACACGCGTTGGTGCAGCGAAGTCCGGTCAACCAGCTGCGCGTTCTTGAACAGGCGTTTTTCGACGTCGACCACGCCACCGTGTTCGAGGATCGGCGAAAAGTCCGTCGCCATGTCGTAAGGCTTCTTCACGTTCCATTGGATAGCGCGGCTCAGTGCGTCGACCCATTCGACCGTTTCGTCCCGCTCGTTCCAAATCAGTCCGATTCCACCGCCAGGAACTAGGACCCTGGTGAACTCTTTCAATGCCGCTTGCGCCTCGAACCAATGGAACGCCTGGGCTACGGTGAGCACGTCGACGGAGCCGTCACGCAGCGGCAAGCTCTCGGCCACGCCGTCGAGGACTTCAACGGCTGGAAGCTGCACGGCGAACTCGTCTCGCATGCCCCGACTTGGCTCGACCGCGACGACGTGGGACGTGTATGGCAACAACTCCCGGGTGAAGAGCCCCGTGCCTGCGGCGACGTCAACCACCTTTGAGTTCGCAACAATCTCAAGGTGATCAATCAGGTACGCAATCGCCGCAGCCGGATAACCGGGCCGAGCTGATTGATAGCGAGTGCCGTCAGCGAAACCCTCAATGCCAACTCCCGCCCTCTCAGGTTCCTGCACGCCAGCCTCTTTCGAACACCTCACGCAATCCTAGGTTTTCTCGGTGACGAGTCGTCATCCCTATGATGGTCTCGCTCTTCATCTCCTATGGATCCGAACGGCGGTGTGTGCTGATCCGTCATCATTGCGACAGCAGTCTTCGACGCAACGCCTTCTTCACCTCGAGTTCGGTCGCACGGTGCGCTTGGTCAATAGGCACGGAACCGTCTGTCGCCTTCGTTAGTCTTTCGACATGGACGAACGCCTCCGAGCGAACCGCGCGAACTGGGATGACCGTGTGGGTATCCACGTCCAGTCCGAGTTCTACGACGTCGAGGGCTGGCTTCGCGACGCCCCGGGTCCCTTGGAACGAGAACGGGCCCTGATTGGCGACGTGAGGGGAAAGTCGCTCCTGCAGTTGCAATGCCACTTCGGTAAAGAGACGCTCCAGTGGGCGCGGGCGGGCGCTGTCGTGACCGGGGTCGACTTCTCACCGGCCGCCATCGAAGCCGCCCAAAAGCTGGCCGCACGAGCCGGCCTGGAAGATAGGTCGACGTTCGTTTGTTCAAACGTCTATGACGCCGCGCAGGTTCTCGAAGGTCAGGAATTCGACGTCGTGTACGTCACGCTCGGGTCGCTGGGTTGGTTACCGGACATCCGACAATGGGCGAAGGTCGTGGCGACAATGATCGCGCCAGGCGGACAGTTCTACCTCTTTGACGTGCATCCGCTCGCCTTCTGCTTCGACGACGAGGGTGCTCGAGTTGTTTATGACTACTTCGAGGACTCTGCGAACCCACTCATCTTCGACGACGACACCACGTACACCGACGGCGGCCGGGTCGAACACACTCGCACGTACGAATGGAACCACTCACTTGCCGAGATCGTGCAATCACTGATCGACGAAGGACTCGTGATCGATACGTTGCTCGAACACGACTGGACCGTGTACCAGGGATTCCCCTGGCTCGAGAAAGACGACGAGGGGATCTACCAGATACCCCTCGGGTATCCGCGACTGCCCCTCACCTTTACCCTCCACGCTCGAAGGTAAACGAGGTTCCCTTGAAGACGATCCGTGTGGAGAGCCAGACATCGGCCCAGCCTCGACGCGCTCGTCCCCATTGAGTGACATTGCGGTGAAGAACCTCTTGGACCGCTCAGCACCGGCATCGAGGTGGCGCGAACTTTACGACGCCCAAGGACGTCGCGTCAGTCTGTCGACGTCGCCTCGCTCAAGGTAGCTTCGGTGCTGGTACCCGCTGAACCGACACCGACCTCGGCCATGGCGATGTCACCCACGCCCGCGAGACCCTCTTCGGCTTCGGCACCCATCGAGTGACCGCGACGCTGAACGCCTCCACCGCGCATCCAACTGAAGACCGCGCCGATGAAGCACATCACGGCAGCCGCGATGAAGGCCATGTGCAGGCCCTTGGCGAAGGGCGACGCGATCAGGCTGGGGAAGAAACTGCGACCCAGCAGCACCGACGCGTGCACGCCGGGTTGGCTCAGCACGTGCGCGCCGAGCAGGGTCTGGATGGGGTTGATGCCGAGGAACGCCGAGAAGAGGCTGCCAATCGCGGGGATATGACTGATGGCCGTCGCCTGAGCGCTGGGAACGCCTTGGGCGGTCAGACCCGCGAACAACGAGTGCGGCAGCGACGTCGCGAGTCCCAGGGTGATGACCGTGAAGAAGAACCCGATGGAGAGCACACTCGCCGAGTTCTGGAAGGTGTTGAGCATCGCCCCTCCGGCGCCTCGCTGGTCGGCGGGCAGCGAATTCATCACCGCACTCGTGTTGGGAGCGGCGAAGAGACCCATCGAGAGTCCCACCAACAACAGGAGACCCGCGAAGACCGGATAGGAGAAATTAATAGGAATCGCCTGGAGTCCAATGAGGCTCACGCCGGTAAGCACGAGTCCCAAAGTCGCAAAATTACGTGCACCGTGGCGGTCGGCGAGGCGACCCGACACCGGTCCGGCGATGAAGAAGCCCACGGTGAGCGGAACCATATAGATACCCGCCCAGAGTGGCGTGCGGGAAAAGGAGTAACCATGCTCGGGCAACCAGATGCCCTGAAGCCAGATGATGAGCATGAACTGCAGGCCGCCTCGGGCGAGAGCGAGCATCAAACCGGCGATATTGCCCATGGCGAAACCCTTGGACTTGAACAAGTGAAGTTGGAACATGGGCTCTTTGACGTTGAATTCGATGGCGACGAAGACCGCGAGCACGAGGACGCCTGCCCCGATGCACGAGAGCACGAACGGACTCGTCCAACCCATCGCGTGGCCGCCGTAGGGCTGCAGACCGTAGACGATGCCGGTGAGCAACGAGATGAGTCCGATCGCGAACGTGAAGTTTCCGTACCAGTCGATGGACGCTTTCGTGCGCACGCCGTGGTCGCGTAGCTTCAACGCGGCCCACACCGTGCCGAAGAGGCCAACGGGTACCGAGACGAGAAACACCAAGCGCCATTCGATGGGTGCCAGCACGCCTCCGAGGATGAGTCCGATGAACGCCCCGCCAATTGCGGCGACACCGTTTATGCCCAGGGCGAGGCCGCGTTCGTCGGGGGGGAAGGCGTCAGTGATGATCGCGTTCGAATTGGCGAAAAGGAACGCACCCCCCACACCCTGGCCCACGCGCATGAAGATGAGCCACAGCGCCGCGGCGGGCCCGGTCATCCACGTCGCCGCGAGCAGGATCGAGAAGATGGTGAAGATCGCGAAGCCGAGCGTATACATTCGCACGCGACCAAAGATGTCACCCACGCGCCCCAGGCTCACCACGAGCACCGAGGTCACGAGCAAGAAACCCATGAGCAGCCACAAGAAGTACGTCGTGTTCTGCGGTGCCAGGGGATTCAATTTGATCCCGCGAAAGATGTTAGGTAAGGCGATCAGAAGGATGGAACCGTTGATCGTGGCCATCAGGATGCCCATCGTCGTGTTCGAAAGGGCGATCCACTTGTAACGCTCGGGATGAATCGCTGAAGCAGATGCCATGGTCTCTCCGGATGGGCGTCGATGAAAGTTCGAGGTAAATTATACTTAGTTAATATTAACTAAGTATAATGGTGACGTGGCAACACTAACCCCGAACAAGGGCAGAATCTCTGAATCGTCCCGATCCCCCGCGGCGGCCCTTCGCGTCGCGGTGTTGCGCATCTATCGAGCGCTGCGGATACGCGCGGATCACCACGTCACCCCCTCCCAGGGGTCAGCCCTGGCGCGCATCGAACAGTCAGAACCGGTGCGCATCGGTGTGCTGGCCAACCTCGAGGGCATCTCGGCGGCCTCAATGAGCAAGATCGTGGACTGTCTCGTCGACGACGGTTACGTCGCGCGTGTGGCCGACCCTCTCGACGGTCGCGCGAGCGTGGTCCAACTCACGACGGGCGGTCGCGAGATGATTCACGCCATCCGTACCGCGAGCACCGAAGCGCTTGAAGCGGCTCTCGCGTCGCTCAGTGAGAGCGAACGGTCGCTGCTTCGCCGTTCCCTTCCGGTACTCGAGAAAGTCGCCGAAGCGTTGCAGGTACGCGACGTCCTCTAGTCGCGGTTCGCGCGAGCGAGCCAGTGGGACTAGACCTGCTATTGGGTGGTGAGCAATGAGTGACGACTTCGACGAGGGACCCGAGAGCCTTGAACAGTATTCGGTTGTCGCAAGTCGTCGTCAGCAGTGGGACGTGCTGCTCTGGCAGATGCCTACGATGGCCCTTACGGGTGAGGCGTTCCTGCTCACCATCGCCCTCGCCGGGTCCACGTCCCAGGCGGGACGAATCCTGGCGAGTTCCTTGGCGATGATCGTGGCGCTCGCCGCCCTGCATTCGCTCTCGGCTCACCGGCTCTCCGAGCTCACCGACGCTGCGTGGTTGCTCGAACACGAAAGAGCGCACGGCGCGTCCGAGATCCACGGACTCACGTGGCGTGACAGGCGTATCGCCATCGTCAAGGATCAACTCCGGTCAAAGTCGTTCACCGACCGGCTCGTCGCGCGAACCTACCGGTTTCGCTCCATCGTGGTGTGGTTCTGGACCATGGTCCTCATCGCGCTGACCGCGACCATCATCCTCGTGCTCGCCAGCGTGGACCCCGCCCTGCTGCACTCCTAAGCCGGGCGCGCTCCCGCCTGGCGCCGAAAGCGATGGGTGGGAGCGATACGCACCAGCGCGTTGTAAGTCACCAGCGCGATCGCCAGGTGCATGCTCATAAGAACCGCGACGCCCTTGGCCGGCTGACCCTGGTGCCAGATGTAGACGTCGGGGGCAAATAGGACAAGTGTCACGACGATCGCCATACGAAAGAAGAGCCAGCGGGGCGTAGACGAGATGCGCACGACGACGGGCCAGCCCACGCAGGCGATTACCACGCCAATGACCGTCAGTTTTGCGTAATCCGAGAATTGGAAGTGACCGTAGTTACGCACCGACGGAAAGACCTTGGTACCCACGGCGACGAGGGCCATGTCCGCTACGAGCGAACCCACCACGGCGACCAATGAGGCCAGGATCACCTCGGCGCGCGAGGGAGGACGCGGCGGCTCGAAATCGACGTGGAAGTAACGAAGTAAGGGTTGGACCACCTTGGGGAAGTTATCTACGCGTATATTCATCGTTGATTCCTCAATGTGCTGACGACGCCGAACGACAATTTTACCGCGTGCTCGATCCGGGTCGGTTAGGAACCGTTACCTTCCAGTTTCGTGTCTTCGAGTAGTGAC
>JBEKWQ010000103.1:0-6318 GCA_049512875.1 Acidimicrobiales bacterium | reverse complement strand
AACCTCGAACTCAACGTGTGCAAACCCGTGATCATTCACAATTTCTGTAATTCGATCGACCTGTTGACCGACGCGTGTGACCGTTTTCGCGAGTTCTGCGTCGAGGGACTCGAGCCCGACTACGAGCGGATCAACCATCACCTCAACAACTCGCTCATGCTCGTCACGGCGCTCAATCCCATCATCGGCTACGACAAGGCCGCCAAGGTCGCCAAGAAGGCCCACGCAGAGCGCACGACGCTGCGCGAGGCGGCCCTCAGCCTGGGCTTTCTGAGCGCCGAGGAGTTCGACGCCGCCGTGGTGCCCGAGGACATGACCCATCCGTGAGTCGTCCGGTCCGTCTCGGCGACGCAGTCGTCCACGAATGGCTCGAGGGACATCCTTCCTGGCGTCTCGAGCACGGACATCTGGTGCGCGAGCTTCGCACCAAGGACTACCCCGGCGCGGTGGCGCTCGTGGCGGCCCAGGTGCCCCTCGCCGAGGGACTTGACCATCACCCCGTGGCGAGCGTCGGATACCGCGAACTACGTCTGGAGTTGTGGACCCACGACCAGGACGGGATCACGCAGTTGGACCTCGACTACGGTGACGGCTTCGACGTACTCGTTCACCAGCACGCCGACCTGCTCAGTTGATCGGCAGGTCCCACAGCGCCATCCAGCGCGAGAGGTCCTTCTCCATTGGTATGTCCTTTTCGAGGAACGAGCGCACCCGCAGCTCGAGTTCGTTGTCGCGTTGGTTCTTGGACGTCGGGGCGAAGGGGTAGAACGTGCCCTGTTTCAAAAGATAGACGAGTCGCACCGATCCGTCGCCGGGCGGCGTGCGGGGCACGAAACCGAAGACCGCGCAGAGCAACCTCGGGCCCAGGCCGTTTTCCACCATCGAGGTGTTGGCACTGTGGATGCGTGTGACCAGACTCTCGAGGTCGGGGTCCCTCACGACGAGCCACTTGAAGCCGAGGTCGTCGGTCGTGATGCTCACCTTGTTCTCGGCCTGATCGAAGTTGAGCAGTTGTTCGATGTCCGCGTCGGTCGTAATGGTCGACTCGCCGCTGCCGGCCTTGAAGCAGAGTCCGGCCTGACCCGACGAGACGAGGTCCAACTCACTTTGCAACGTGAGTGCCCCGGTCGAGAGGGCGAAAAGGTTGTCGAGCTTGGGTTGGGCCTGAGTGGTGCGCCCGAACAGCGCGTCGCGTAGACCCACTAGCCGTTCAGTTCACGCTCAAGCTTGTTCAGCGCGTCAAGTCGCTTCTCGAGCGAAGGGTGGGTCGAGAACAACGAGGCGGCCGAGCCGCTGGTGAGCGCGGGCGCGAAGAAGAAGGCGTTCATGCTCTCGGACTTGCGCAGGTCCGTGCGCGGGATGCGACCCATATCACCGGTGATATGCACGAGGGCGCTCGCGAGCACGCTGGGCTTGCCGATGAGAATGGCGCCCGAACGGTCCGCCGCGAGTTCGCGGTAACGCGATAGGGCCATCGTGAGCAAGTAGGCAATGACGTAGATCACGAGTGAGACGACCCAGGTCATCATCTCTAGAAGGACGATGTTCTGTCCGCCCCGTCCGCGCCCGCCGCCACCGAGGATCGCGCCCCACATGGCGACGCGACTGACCAGGCCCGCGAGCATCCCGACGCCCGAGGCGATGGTCATCACGGCCACGTCGCGGTGGGCGACGTGACTGAGCTCGTGGGCGAGCACCGCTTCGAGCTCTTCGTCGCTGAGGCGATTCATTATTCCGCGCGTCGCGCAGATCACCGCGTGCTTGGGGCTTCGACCCGTGGCGAACGCGTTGGGCATGTCCACCTCGGCGACGCCGACGCGGGGTTTTTCCATGTTGGCGAGCAGACAAAGTCGGTCGACGATCTCGTGCAGTCGCGGCTCCTGGGCGGGCGTGACCTCGTGGGCGTGCATTGAGAACATCGCGATCTTGTCCGAGAAGTAGTACTGGGAGAAGATGAGCGCGAAGGCGATCACGATGACGAACTCGTAGGCGACGCCGACGCGGATCAACACCGTGACGATGATGGCGTAGAGCAGGACGAGCAAGAGCCCCGTCACGAACATTCGTGCGTTCAGCCCGTGGTCGGTTTCAATCTTCGATTCGGACATTCTCAAGCATCCTTGGGCGTGGGTAGTTCACCGGCGGGCTCGGGGCCCGTGCCCGCGGCGAGTTGGGCTTTGAGGGCCGCCAACTGCGCGTCGACGCTGGCCGTCTTGCCGGCCTTGTCGAGTTGGGCCTGGATGTCGTCAGTGGGGCTGTTGAGGTCGGTCAAGGCTCCCGAGGCGAGCAGCTCGTCGAGGGCACCGCTGCGCGCTTGCATCTGGGCGACCTTGTCCTGGGCGCGCTGCATCGCGGAGCCGGCGTCGGTCATGGACGTGGAGATGCCCGCAACCGCTTCGTTGATGTGCGAGGACGCTTCGGCCGCGGTGTAGGTGGCCTTGATGGTCTCCTTCTTCGTGCGAAACGCCTCGACCTCGGCCTGGAGGCGCTGGCTCGTCTGGGTGAGCTTGTCCTCTTGTTCGACGATCGTGGCGTGCTGGGCGTCGAGGTCCTGGAGTTGGGCGGCGATCGCCTCTCGTCGACCGAGCGCCTCGCGCGCGAGCGGCTCGTTGCCCTGGGCGAGGGCGGCCTTGGCTTGTTCGGCCAACTTGTCGCCCTGAGTCTTGAGCTGTTCGGCCTGGATCTCGACGCGCTTGCGCGCGGTGGCGACGTCGGCGACCGCGCGCTTGATCTTGGTGAGGTTGTCGAGCTGTTGTTCGTAGGAGAGATCGAGCGTCTGGCGCGGATCTTCCATCTTGTCCAGGGCGGCGTTGGACTTCGCCTGGAAAATTGTCGAGATTCTCTTACCTAAACCCACGGGGGCCTCCTTCTCTACCTGAACAGACTAGGGGCCAGCGAGCGAGGCGCTGTTTAAGAACTTCTGGTTCCAGGTTGAACCTTTAGGACCTCGGCAGGTTCTCATCCTGGGTTCTGGCCTGCGCGGCCAGTTCGAGGCGGTACTTCTCGAGTTCGTCGGCGAGCGCTTCATCGCACACCGCGAGCATGCGCACGCAGAGCAAACCGGCGTTGGTCGCACCGTTTATCGCGACCGTGGCGACCGGCACTCCGCGAGGCATCTGGACTATTGACAAGAGCGAGTCCAGTCCGTCGAGGCGAGCGAGCGCGACGGGCACGCCAATGACCGGCAGGGTCGTCACCGCCGCCAGCATGCCCGGCAAGTGGGCGGCACCGCCCGCACCCGCGACGAGGATCTTGAGGCCCCGACCGCGGGCCTCCCTCGCGTACTCGATCATCGCTTCGGGGGTGCGGTGCGCGGAGACGACGTGGATCTCGTAGGTGACGGCGAATCGTTCGAGGACGGTGGCGGCGTCGCTCATGATCTCGTGGTCCGAGGAACTGCCCATGACGATGCCGACCGCTGGTTGCACTACGCCTCCTCGGTGCTCGTACCGTACGCCCGGGCACTTTGCCATGCTCTCACGTGCACCGCGGTCGGATCGTCACCGACACTGGTGACGTGGCCGAGTTTGCGGTTGTTGCGCCAGGACTTGCCGTAATCGTGCACGACGACGTCGTCGACGTCGCGAGCACCTTGGAGGGACCCCGGACGTTCGGCCCCGACGACGTTGACCATCACCGCGTGGGCGTACAAGGGCGTGACCGCGCCGAGAGCTCGGCCGCTGACCGCGAGCAGATGGTTGGCGAATTGGCTGGTGCTCGCGCCCTCGATCGTCCAGTGACCCGAGTTGTGCGGTCGAAGGGCGATCTCGTTGACGAAAAGACCCTCGGCGGTGACGAAGAATTCGATGGCGACGATGCCGACCGCGTCCACCAGTGACGAGATCTGTTCGGCGAGTTCCTCGCTGTTTCGGGCGAGGTCGCTCGTGACGCGAGCGGGATAGACGACTTCGACGCACATCCCCTGTACTTGCACCGTCGTGACCAGGGGGTAGATCGCGATCGAACCGTCGACGGCGCGCGCGAGAAGTTGGGCCACCTCGCTCTGGAGCACGAGTCGTTCCTCGACCACTACCTCGCCCGCCATCGTGAGTCGGTCGATCATCGTCAAGGTCTCCTCACGTGTTGTTGGAAACAACACGCCGCGTCCGTCGTAGCCCCCTCGCGCCGCCTTCAAGACGGGTTCGTCGTCAAGTTCGTCGAGGAACGCTCGAAGTGTCGGATCATCAGCGCCACTGACGACGACAAAGCGCGGCACGGGAATGCCCGCCTCGGCGAATCGCCGCCGTTGGTAGGCCTTGTCCACCGCGAAGCGCAGGGCCAACGAACTTGGTCGAACGACGACACCTCGGCGCTCGAGCGCCGCGATCTGCTCGAGGTCAACCAGTTCGTGATCGAACGTCACTACGTCGACCGCCTGAGCGAGTTCATTGAGGGCGTCCGCGTCCTTCGGGTCACCTTCGAGCACGTGGTCGCACGAGGCGGCGGCCGGGTCGTCGTTCGACGTCGCGAGCACGACCGTCTCGATGCCCAACGCGCCCGCCGACTCTCCCATCATGAGGGCGAGTTGGCCGCCGCCTACGATGCCGACTCGGCGGGCAGTAGGTTGGGAAGCGATTGACACGACCAAAACGCTACTGGTCGTGCGAGGGGGCACTCAGCATGAAGATCGCCATCGGTTTGGACACGGACGGTCCTCTGGAAAGCACGTTGGCGAAGGCCCGTCGACTGCGCGAGCAAGGATTCACCACGATGTGGGCGTCACAGATCTTCGGTCCAGACACTCTGACGGTACTCGCCGTGGTGGGTCGCGAACTGGGCGACGTCGACTTCGGCACCGCGGTCGTGCCGATTCAACCCCGGCACCCTTCGATGCTCGCCGCCCAGGCCCGAACGGTTCAAGAGGCTATCGGCGGTTCGCTCTCGCTCGGCGTCGGCCTCTCTCACCAGGTCATTGTCGAAGGACTGTGGGGGATCTCCTTTGACAAGCCCGCGAGCTACATGGCGGAGTATCTCAACGCGCTGGGTCCTTTGCTACGCGGAGAGAACGTGAACGTGCACGGCGAACGGGTGAGCGCGGTCGCGCTCAGTGCGCTCGGCCCGAAGGAGACTCGAGTTCCGAGTCTGTTGGTCGCCGCGCTCGGGCCCAAGATGCTCGAACTCGCCGGCTCGTTGAGCGACGGCACCGTGTTGTGGATGACCGGCCAAAAGACGATCGCGTCGCACATCGCTCCGTTGCTTCGTGACGCAGCGGCAAAGGCGGGTCGTCCAGCGCCGCGGATTGTCTGTTCACTGCCGGTGATTGTTACCAACGACGTCCCAGGAGCGAGCAAACGGATCAACGAGGAGTTGGCGATCTACGCGACGCTTCCGAGTTACGCGGCGATGATGGAACGCGAGGGCGCCAAGGAACCCGCCGACGTCAGCTTGCTCGGTTCCAAACAATACGTCCTCGAACGTCTCGACTCACTGCGCGAGGCGGGCGTGACCGAATTCTCCGCGGTCGCGTCGGGTTCGAGCGAGGAACGCGAGGCCTCCCTCGAGACATTATTGGAGTACGAGAAACTCAGTTAGTGTTCGTTGCCGCGTCGTTCAGCCACCGTCGTCGCGAGAGGGTACCAGCGAAAGCCCTGAATTGGTCCGCCGTGAGGTCACGTTGTCCGTAGTAGCCAGTGCCCTCTCCGTCGTCCTGTTGCTCGTGCGCGTCGTCTCAGGGATCCAGAAGTTCCGATTCAGTCCAATGACGTCGGTCACCGCCGTGCCTCTCGGATTCATCAAGACCGCCCACCAGCGCGGCGGTGTCTTGGAATTCGTAGGCGCAGCGGGAGTCTCTCCGGGCTCGCGGCAGCTCATGCGAGCTTCCTCGGTGCTCTCACCATCGCCGCCGCGGGACTCGTCGTCGCGATGGTAAGCGCCGGGTACGTAGACCCCATGAAGGGCGACGAGTTCTCGTGCTTCTCGTACGGGCGCTCTTGCTTCTTTCGAACCTTGGGCGCACGGTCCGTCTGGGTTAGCTCACTGCGTAAGGCGCGTGTGCTTGAGCTCGTTCAGCTCCGGTTGTGCGGCCATCAGGGTCACGAGTGATTCGATCAGCGCAATGGACGCCCTGGGGTCCTCGGTGGGAGGGTTCATGTAGCGCACGAACGTGGCGTCGTCGCCGATCACGAAGGTGGGCACGCCAAAGGCCTCGACGCGCTCGTACTTCTTGAACATCTCGCCGATCACCCGATGGGGCCGGCGCGTCAGCAGATCGCGCTCGACCATCTCGACGTCGACGCCGATCGGGGCGAGGACCCGCTCGATCTCGCCCATCGTCACCAGTCGGATCGCCTGTTCGTGACGGGCCCGAAAGAGCGCTTC
>JBEKWQ010000102.1:0-6553 GCA_049512875.1 Acidimicrobiales bacterium | reverse complement strand
AGAGCTGCGGCGACGCCCAACCCGACGAGAAACGAGAAGCCGAGGAGCAACATGCCCAGTAGTGCGATGCACACGGTGAGACCGGCGAACATAACAGCACGTCCCGACGTGTTCACCGAGGACACGATCGCCTCTTCGACGTCCATGCCCTGGCGAAGGTTCTGTCGGCTGCGCGTGACGATGAACAACGCGTAGTCAATGCCAACACCGAGGCCGATCAACGATCCCAGGATGGGCGCAAATTGCGCAATAGAGAGTCCGTGACTGAGCAACGTCGTCGCCGCCGACGCGATTCCGATCGCGAAGAGCGCGACCCCGAGCGGAAGGATCATCGCCCAGAGCGAACCAAAGGCGAGAAAGAGCACGATGGCCGTCGCGAGCAGACCAAGTCCCTCGCCCGGGCTCCCGGTGGGTGAGTTCAGTTGTTCGAACGCGTTGCCGCCGAATTCGACCTCGAGACTCGACGAGCGGATGGTCTCGCCCGTGTTCTGCACGGCCCGCACGTTGGCCTTCTTTAGGAGGTTCGCCTGCTTGGTGAAGTCCACCACGGCGTAGGCGATCTTGTGGCCGGGGCTTAATTGCAGTTGACCAGGACACGACGCACTGTTCGAGGTACAAAATGGCGACACGACGCTGGCGACTTCCTTGAGTTTCGCGACCTTAGCGAGCATGGCGTCAATGGTGGACTCGTGGGATTCGATCGTCCCCTTGGTGACGGCAAAGACAATGTCGTCCGAATCGCCCGACTTGGACTTGAAGCCCTTTTGGAGCAGGTGCAGCGCGTGCGTGGAGTTCGTACCCGGAAGACTGAAGGAGTTCGAGTACGACGAACCAATGCTGAACGAGGCGATGTTGATCCCAATGAAGAGTGCGATCCATGCGCCAAGCACGAACCAACGGCGTCGAACGCTCATTCGAGCGAGGGATTTCATAGAGTTCTCCGATGTGATTGAAAGGGGGGCGAGTAAAATCTCGGACGTGCGTGAATCGCGACGCCACAACACTAGGGGAGATTGAATGGCTCGAGAGAGCACGGTACCGCCTCGATTCGGCGATCACGAATATCCACAGGTGATTCCGGTGCCGGACGAACTTCGTGCGGGTTCGCCAGCACCCTGGGCGACGCTGCCCGCGCACGAACGAGCAGGGCTCACGCTCACCCTTGTCCGACGGCGTTTGGCCGACTCCGAGCACACGTTCGACACCTCGCCACCGCCCCGCGAGCCGGCGGAATTGGTGAGCGTGGCCGACGGGGCAGAGAGGGCGGGCGTTCATCGATCAGCAGTCCTGGTCGCTCTCTTCGAAGAGGATGGGGAGGTCCAGGTCATCCTCACTCGCCGGGCGCGCAACCTCTCGAGCCACCGAGGTGAAATCGCCCTGCCCGGGGGGCGCAGCGACCCGGACGAGACGCCAGTCGACACCGCACTTCGCGAAGCCCGCGAAGAAGTCGGCCTTGATCCAGCGCTGGTGACCCTGGTGGGTTGGCTCTCGCCGATCGTGACCTTCGCCTCAGGATCTGCGATCTGGCCGATCGTGGCCTTCTTAGAACGGCGACCCGACCTGATCATCGATCCCGGTGAAGTCGAGCGGGTCTTCACGGTCGCTTTGCGCGAACTCGCCGCTGACGGTGCCTTCCTCGAGGAACGCTGGAAGCGCGAGAGTGCGCGACCCGGTGCCGACGACGAGGGATTCTTTCCCATCTACTTCTATCGGGTTCCCCACGACGTGATCTGGGGCGCCACCGCCCGCGTGCTCACCGAGCTGCTGTGCATCGTCACTCGTTCGAAGTGGCCCGACGTAGACCGGGTCTGGCGCTAGGTCGGTCCAGTAGATTAGAGGTAAAGCGCGCTCGATTTTGCAGCAGCGCATTCCTAGGCGGAGGACCAGATGGCGGAAGTAGAGATTGGCATATATAAATCGGCTCGTCAGGCGTATGGCTTTGACGACATCGCCATCGTGCCCTCACGACGAACCCGCGACCCCGAGGACGTCGACATCTCTTGGCAGATCGACGCGTACAAGTTCGAACTGCCGCTGCTCGGTTCGGCGATGGACGGTGCCATGTCACCCTCAACGGCCATCGAGCTCGGTCAACTGGGTGGTTTGGGTGTGCTCAACCTCGAGGGTCTCTGGACCCGCTACGAGGACCCGATGCCCCTCTTCGAAGAGATCCGTGAACTCGACGACGACAAAGCCACCGCTCGCATGCAACAGATGTACCTCGAGCCGATCAAACTCGAACTGGTCGCCGAGCGCATCAAGCAGATGAAGACCGCGGGCGTCACGACGTCGGCTTCGGTGACCCCGGCCAAGACCGAATGGATGGCCAAGACCATCCTCGACTCGGGTCTCGACATCCTCGTGATCCAGGGCACCGTCGTGTCCGCCGAGCACGTGTCCAAGACCGTCGAGCCGCTCAACTTGAAGAAGTTCATCCGTGAGTTCGAACTGCCCGTCATCGTCGGTGGCTGCGCCAGCTACCAGGCGGCCCTGCACTTGATGCGCACCGGCGCCGCCGGCGTGCTCGTCGGAGTGGGACCGGGCAACGCCTGCACGTCGCGCGCGGTGCTCGGCATAGGCGTGCCCCAGGCCACGGCCATCGCCGACGTCGCGGGCGCACGTATGCGTCATCTCGACGAGACCGGTGTCTACGTGCACGTCATCGCCGACGGCGGCATGAGCAAGGGCGGCGACATCGCCAAGGCCTTCGCGTGTGGCGCCGACGCGGTCATGATCGGTTCGCCACTCACCAGTGCGGTCGAGGCACCGGCGCGCGGCTTCCACTGGGGAATGGCGACCTTCCACCCGACGTTGCCCCGCGGTACTCGCGTGCGCACCCAGGTACGCGGTTCCTTGAAGGAGATTCTGCTCGGACCCGCCCACGAGAACGACGGACGGATGAACCTCTTCGGAGCCTTGCGCACGACCATGGCGATCTGCGGTTACGAGACTTTAAAGGAGTTTCAGAAAGCCGAGGTCATGCTCGCACCGTCGCTCCAGACCGAAGGCAAGCAACTACAACGCTCCCAGGGCGTAGGCATGGGACATTGACGTCGAACGTCCTCGTCGTTGATTTCGGCGCCCAGTACGCCCAACTGATTGCGCGTCGCGTACGCGAGGCGCACGTCTACTCAGAGATAGTCCCGAGCACGATCAGCGCCGACGAGGTGCGCCAAAAGGCGCCCGCCGCGCTCATCTTGTCGGGTGGACCGAAGTCGGTCTACGAGGTTCCCGCGCCCTCGCTCGATCCCGTGATCTACGAACTCGGGATCCCCATCCTCGGTATCTGTTACGGCGCACAACTCATGGCTTTGCAACTCGGTGGTGAGGTCGCGCGAACGGGGGCCGGCGAATACGGACGTACGCCGCTCACGCGAAGCGGTCCGTCGCGGCTCATGGGCGAATGGGCCACGACGACGGACTGTTGGATGAGTCACGGTGACGCCATCGCGCGGGCCCCCGAGGGTTTCGTCGTCAGCGCCTCCTCACCCGAAGCACCGGTCGCGGCGATGGAGGACGTCGAACGTCGCCTCTACGCCGTGCAGTTCCATCCCGAGGTCGCCCACACCGAACGGGGACAGGAGTTACTGGCGGCGTTCTTGCACCACGTCGCCGAGATCGCACCCACCTGGACGAACACCTCGATCATCGAAGAACAGGTCGCCGCGATCCGCGCGCAAGTGGGTAGCGAGAAGGTGCTGTGCGCACTGTCGGGTGGCGTCGACTCCGCGGTGGCGGCCGCCCTCGTGACCAAGGCGGTGGGTCACCAACTGACGTGTGTCTTCGTGGACACCGGTCTGATGCGAAAGAACGAGGGCGAGCAGATCGAAGAGACCTTCACGCGTCAGTTCGGCGTCGAACTGATCCACGTGAAGGCCCAAGACCGATTCTTTGAGGCGCTGGCCGGAGTGACCGATCCCGAGGCCAAACGAAAGATCATCGGTGAGCTCTTCATCCGTGAGTTCGAGACCGTGGCGCGCGAACTGGGTAAGGGTGGCGATGGTCCACGTTTTCTCGTGCAGGGCACGCTCTATCCCGACGTGATCGAATCGGGTTCGGGCCACGCCGCCAACATCAAGAGCCACCACAACGTGGGGGGTCTTCCCGAAGACCTGTCCTTTGACCTGGTCGAGCCGTTGCGCGGTCTGTTCAAGGACGAGGTACGTCACGTCGGCGAGGAACTCGGCTTGCCCGCCGAGATTGTGTGGCGCCAACCCTTCCCCGGACCGGGGCTCGGGGTGCGCATCGTGGGCGAGGTGACTCGCGAGCGCGCCGAAATCCTGCGGAACGCCGACTACGTGGTCGTCGACGAGATCAAGAAGGCTGGACTGTACCGCGAACTCTGGCAGAGTTTCGCGGTGTTACCGGCGGTGCGTACGGTGGGGGTCATGGGAGATGGCCGCACCTACGCGTACCCGATCGTCATTCGCGCCGTGACGAGCGACGACGCCATGACCGCGGACTGGGCTCGCCTGCCCTACGAGGTCATCGAGAACATCGCGAACCGTCTGATCCGCGAGGTGGACGGCGTGAACCGAGTGGCCCTCGACGTGACGAGCAAGCCACCGGGCACCATTGAGTGGGAGTGAACCGGTTCCCCTTCTCTGACGAGTCGCTGTGGAGCAACGAACCGCCAGAGCCAGGCGTCCTAGAGCCCGCGGCGTTGCTCGAGGGACTCACCGAGCCCCAACGCGAGGCCGTTCTCCAGCGCGGGGGGCCACTCTTGGTCATCGCGGGCGCGGGCTCGGGCAAGACCCGTGTACTCACGAGAAGGATCGCCCACATCCTCGCGACGGGTGACGCACGGCCCTTTGAGATCATGGCGATCACCTTCACCAATAAGGCGGCTGATGAAATGCGTCGGCGGGTCATCGAATTGGTCGGCGAGGACGCGCAACGCATGTGGGTCTCCACGTTCCACTCGGCGTGTCTTCGTATGCTGCGCGCGCACGCCGAAGTACTCGGTTACCAGCGGGGTTTCACGATCTACGACGCCGGCGACGCCGAGACCGCGGTCGAGCGGATCATGAAGGAGCTGGACCTCGACACGAAGCGATTGTCACCGCGCAGCGTCTACGCGGCCATCTCGGCGGCGAAGAACGAGATGCTCTCGCCCGAGGGTTACGAGGCCGCCGGTTACGGTGACGACCCGCACCACCGACGCGTGGCCCAGATCTACGCTTTGTACGCCCAGCGCCTTCGACTCGCGAACGCCATGGACTTCGACGACCTCTTGCTCAACACGGTCGAGATGCTGCGCCGCGACCCCGACGTGCTTGGCTCGTACCAGCACCGATTCCGGTACCTACTCGTCGACGAGTTCCAGGACACCAACGGCGTGCAGAACGAACTCGTGCTGATGCTCGCCGCGCTGCACCGCAACCTGTGCGTCGTGGGCGACTCGGACCAGTCGATCTACCGGTTTCGCGCCGCCGACGTGCGTAATATCTTGCAATTCGAGCAGCGTTTCCCCGACGCCACCGTCATCGTGCTCGAACAGAACTTCCGGTCGACCCAAGTGATCCTCGACGCCGCCAACGCGGTCATCGCGAAGAACGCGAGTCGCCACGCGAAGAACCTGTTTACCGAGGGCGACGAGGGAGAGAAGATCCGTCTCTACCGGGCGGGTGACGAATACGACGAAGGACGCTGGATCGCGAGTGAGTTACGTCGGCTGCGTACCGAGTCCTCGCTCAACTGGAATCAGATGGCCGTGTTCTACCGCACGAACGCCCAGAGTCGAGTGCTCGAAGAAGAGATGCTGCGCGCCAACATCCCCTATCGAGTGATCTCGGGCATGCGCTTTTATGACCGCAAGGAGATCAAGAACGCACTCGCCTACGCTCGACTGATCGTCAATCCCCGCGATGAGGCGTCCGCACGACGGGTGATCAATGAACCCAAACGGGGCATCGGTGAAGCCGCCCAGGCGAAGCTCGGCGCCTACGGCGCGGAGCACGGGCTCTCCTTCGCCGAGACCGCCCACTTCGCCAGGGCCGCCGGTTTGGGCGCGAAGGCCCTGAGTGGCGCCGAGAAGTTCGCCTTCACCCTGGACCATCTTCGCGCGATGGCCAACGACCTCACGCCGCGCGAGATGATCGACGCCATCGTGCGCGAGACCGGGATGGGCGACGCGCTGCGCGCGGAGAACTCCGACGAGGCGTATTCGCGATTGGAGAACCTCGGCGAGCTCGCCTCGGCGGCTTCGCAGTACGACACGCTGCTCGACTTCGTCGAGCGTATGTCGCTCGTGGCGGACTCGGACCAGTTGGACGGTGGCGCGGGCGCCATCTCGATGATGACCCTGCACGTCGCCAAGGGTCTCGAATACCCCGCGGTGGTGATCGCTGGACTCGAGGAAACGGTCTTTCCCCATAGTCGTGCGCTCGCTGACGAAGCCGAACTCGAAGAAGAGCGCAGGCTCTGCTACGTGGGTATCACCAGGGCGATGCGCCATCTGGTCTTGACCCACGCGTGGAGTCGCACCAAGTGGGGTCAACGAGTGGACGCCATCGCCAGCCGATTCCTGCTCGAGATCCCGCCTGAACTCGTG
>JBEKWQ010000101.1:0-6557 GCA_049512875.1 Acidimicrobiales bacterium | reverse complement strand
GCCGAGATCGTCGATGAATGAAAGGACGCGACCGACCTGCTGGTCGGCGTGCGAGAGGAAGCCCGCGTAGCACTCCATGAATCGCGCCGCCACGACCTTTTCCTGGTCGTTCAACTCGCTCCATGGACGTACCCAATCTGGACGTGGTGAAATTGATGCGGTTGCCGGCAACAGGCCCATCTCGCGTTGTCGCGCGAAGGTCTCGTCGCGCCATACGTCCCAACCTTTGTTGAATCTTCCACGGTAGTGGTCGCGCCACGAGGGCGGCGGCTGGTGGGGTGAGTGGCAGGCACCAGTGGCAAAGTAGAGAAAGAACGGCTTTCGTTCGTCGACTGCACGCAGATCGCCCAACATCGTGATTGCCCGTTCGGCGAGGTCCTCGCTCAGGTGGTAACCGTCGGCAATGGACCGGGGCGGTCGTACAGAGTGGTTGTCGCTAAAGAGGGCCGGAACGAACTGGTGCGTCTCACCGCCGTGAAAGCCGTACCAACGATCAAAGCCCCGCGCGAGGGGCCAGGTGGCGCGCGAACCTGCCTCGTTCGTCTCGTTTTCTGGACTCAAGTGCCACTTTCCTACGGCGTAGGTCGCGTACCCGTTGGCACGAAGGATCTCGGAGAGATAGCCGTTCTCTCGGGGTGGTTTGCCCCAGTAGCCGGGAAAACCCACGGCGAGGTCGGCGACGCGTCCGAGGCCGCTTCGATGATGGTTGCGACCCGTGAGAAGACAGACCCTCGTCGGTGAACAGAGCGAAGTCGTGTGAAAATTGGCCAGACGAACTCCGCGCTGAGCCAGGGCGTCGATTACCGGAGTTTCGATGTCAGATCCGTAACAACCGAGTTGGGCGAAGCCAACGTCGTCGAGTACCACCACCACGACGTTCGCGGCACCTTGAGGGGCTGTTGGTTCTTCCGGCCACCAAGGCACGGAATCGCGCCACTCACGTCCGATTCGGCCACGGAATTCTTGCGCCACTGGTCGCCTCTCTTCGCGCGTCCTTGACGTCGTCTGTTGGAACGACGTGACGTCCTCGGTAGTTTAGAGCCATGTCAATTCCGGGCCCGGTGTCGCAACCGCGCTCGCGATGGTGGCCTCTCGTGCGATACGTGATTGGCGTCGCGCTCGGGGTCCTCGTGCTCGTCGCGCTCTTTACCCAACGCGGCAACCTTCGCTCGGCGTTGCATGAATTGGCGCTCGTCAACGGATGGTGGGTACTGGCCGCGGTCGTCGTCGAATTCGGTTCGATCTTCGTCTTTGGTCTTCTGCAGCGCTGGGTGCTACGGATTGGCGGAGCAGCTTTGGCACTCGGTCCGTTGCTCTTGATCTCGCTGGCGAACAACGCGATCGCCAACACGGTGCCCGGCGAACCAGCGGTATCGAGTGCCTTTCGTTATCACGAGTACCGTCGTCGCGGGGCGAGTGGAGCGGGCTCGGGTTGGGCGATCCTCACGATCATCATCGCACAAGCGATTGGTATGTCCAGCCTCCTTCTTTTCGGGGTGATCGTGACGATCGCCACGAGCGCGAGCGCGTCGATCACCGGCGTCGCTCTGGTAGGCGTGCTCGTGATCGTCTTCGCCGGCAGCGTGCTCGTACATCGCGATCTCCTCCTCCGGTTTCTGCGGGTAGTCGTGCGAGTGGCCCAGCGTGTTACCGGTCACCCGCGCGGCGACGCGGCTTCACGGGTCCACGCGACGATCGATCGAATGCGGGAGATTCGACTGAGTCCGCTCGAGACCGCCCGCGTCATCGCGCTCGCACTTGGCGTGTGGGCGCTCGATCTGGCGTGCCTGCTCTTTGCCTTCACCGCGGTGCACGCGCCCGTTCCATGGCACGGCGTCGTCCTCGCCTACGGCGTCGCCCAGATCGTCGCGGTGCTGCCGATCGTGCCAGGTGGTCTGGGCCTGGTCGAAGGTGGCCTCACGGTAGTCCTCGTGGCCTACGGGTCGACGCGGGTGCACGCCCTCTCGACCGTGCTGATCTACCGAGCTGTCAGTTTTTGGCTCGCCGTGATCGTGGGTTGGATGTGCTTTGGGCTGCTCGCCGTCGTGGCTCGACGGGCCAGAGCGGACGTTGATCGAGTCGGGACTGAGGACCGAGTGAACGAATGACGTAATTGGCCCGCGAGTAGCCTCTTCGTTTCGCGCGCGAATCAGGACTAGTTTTTCGTTATGCTTTCGCACTATCACACGGCCGTCGACCCGGGCGGTGAGAACAACTCACACGCGAGCATGCTGCGCATGGTTGGCTTTAACAAGCGCACACTCGAGGTCGGGTGTGCCTCGGGCCACGTGAGTGAGCAGTTAAAGGCGCAAGGTTGTCGAGTGGTCGGCCTCGAAGTTGACGCGGCGGTCGCCGAAACGGCGATGCCCTGGCTCGAGCGACTCATCGTAGGTGACGTGGAGTCCGACCAGCTCTGGAGTCAACTCGATGGCGAAGTATTCGACGCGATACTTTTCGGTGACGTCCTCGAACACCTACGTGAACCATTGCGGGCCCTTCGCAACTCCCTGAAGCACCTGAGTCCGACAGGAGTCGTCGTCGTCTCGGTTCCCAACATCGCCCACGTCGACGTCAAGATAGCTCTGTTGCGCGGCAACTTCCCCTACGCCGAGACAGGACTCCTTGACCGGACGCACATTCACTTCATGACCAAAGAGAGCCTGCTTGATCTCCTTCGAGAAGCGGGCCTGGTGGCGGTCGAACTGCAGCGGGTGACCGTGCCGGTCTTTTCGACCGAAGTAGGCGTCGATCGTGGTGACCTCAGCGACGAGGTCCTTGAGGCGCTGCTCGAGGACCGCGAATCATTGACCTATCAATTCGTGGTGAAAGCGGTACACGATGATGGTGGTCGGGCGCTCGAGGAACTCTCCCAGGACATGGTCACCCTGACCGACCAGCTCGTTGATCTCACTAAACGCCACGTGAGCTTGGCGCACGAGTACGCGGTACTCGAAGCCCAACACGAGTGGGATGAGCGAGAGATTGCGCGCCTTCGCCGACAGACCGATTCGATCAAGCGACTGATTCCCGGGCCACTTCGTCGAATGTTCGCAAGGCGCTTCGCTTCCTAGAAGACTTCTCCACGCCGAGGTTCGCTGCGGGCTGGTTGGCCCCTAGAGTCGAGGCAGCGAAGGCGACCACAAGGACGTGATCATGGATGACAACAGCATCTTGAAGAAGGTGAGTGACCTCACCGATGAGGAGAAGAGTCTCGAAGACTCCCACCTCCACGAGCCGCTCTCGAAGGAGAAGTTGGAACGACTTCACGCCATCGACGTCGAACTGGACCAGCTGTGGGACCTACTTCGTCGCCGTCGCGCGAGTCGCGCCGCTGGGATCAATCCCGACGTCGAGGGCGTGCGTCCCGAGAGCGTCGTCGAGAACTACGAGCAGTAAGCGGCAACTTCCCGGGTTGACCGATCGAGTGGCTCGCTGGCCTACGGTGATGCCATGGAATTCGTGAGGACTCAGAAGAGACGTCGCGCTGGCTTAAACGTGCTCCTCGCGGGCGTGTTCGCAGTGGCGCTGGGGGTGGCGACGTCCGTTCCCGTCGCCGGGGCCGCGGGGAAGGTCCACAGCGTATCGACCACGTCCGCCACGATGGGCGACGTGACGGCGACCTTTACCTATTCGGGCACCTTCCCGGAAGGACAGCACCTGCACCTCATCATCCGTCGCAAGGGCGTTGAGCTCTTGAATGCTCCGGTGACCTCAGCGTGGTGCGTGGACATGTGTTGGCCCAATGCCATCGCGGCGGGCGACAAGGTATTGCACGTGGTCCATTTGGGCGCGGGCGCGACGCCCGACGTCGTCCTCGACCTCTACAGCGGTGGGGCGCACTGTTGTTCCATTGAGCAGGTGTTCTCCTTTGGGGCGTCGTCAAAGAAAGTACGTAGGTCCGAGTACAACTTCGGTGACCCGGGCGCACGTCTCGAGAAGATCGGTCCTCGTGGCGCCACGTACTTCGTGAGCGCCGACGACGCCTTCGCCTACGCCTTCACTGACTTCGCCGCGTCGGGTCTGCCGATCAAGATCCTCGCATTTGCCGACGGTTCGTTTCACGACGTCACGCGGCAATTCCCTGCGCTGATCGCGCGCGACGCTACCCAATGGCTGCGCGCATTCAAGGCCCAAGCAAGTAGCCGCTACCAGGATTCGGTGGGTGTCGCGGCCGCCTGGGCGGCCGACGAGGACATGCTTGGACACCGCGGCGCAGTGAAGAGCTTCCTTGCTGAACAACTGAAGGCGGGTCACCTGAACAGCACCCTGAGCCCAATCGAACCGAGTGGGGCGCGTTTCGTTACGGCCCTGCAGAGCTTTCTGCGTAAGTACGGATACGCGAAGTAGTCAGGCCACGCGGTCACTTCGCGAGTTGAAGGCTGACTATCTTTCGGCGAGGAGATCCTTCTTCGCTTGGTCGAGTGCGGCGAGTTTGTCCTTCGCCACACGCGGCGGTTTCAGGTCCATCTGGTCGATCGCGTCAACGATGATGCCACCCACGAGGGCCCGCAACGCGTACTTGTGGTCTGCCGGCACGACGTACCAGGGGGCCCAGGGCGTCGAGGTCGCGCTCAGGGCTTCTTCGTAGGCGTTCTCGTACTCGTCCCAGTGCTGGCGCTCGGCGAGGTCACTCGTGGAGAACTTCCATCGCTTGTCGGGATCGTCGAGACGTTTGAGGAAGCGCTTCTTCTGCTCGTCGCGTGAGAGGTGCAAGAAGACTTTGACGATGCTCGTGTTATTTCGAGAAAGATGGTGTTCGAAGTTGTTGATGTCCTCGTAGCGGTTCTTCCAAAGCTTCGCGAAATCTCCGTCGGCCGGCTGCTCGTGCGTGCGGTCCAGGAGTTCGGGATGCACCCGAACGACCAGGACGTCTTCGTAGTAGGAGCGATTGAAGATGCTGATGCCACCGAGGGCGGGGAGCGCTTTGGTGCATCGCCAGAGAAAGTCGTGATTGAGTTCTTCGGCCGAGGGTTGCTTGAAGGACTCGACGCGACAGCCCTGAGGGTTGATTCCCGACATCACGTGTTTTATCGTGCCGTCCTTGCCCGCGGCGTCGAGGGCTTGGAGCACGATCAAGAGGGCGTGCGAACCATCGGCCCAGAGCAGGTCCTGGGCAACGGACAGCTCGGTGACGAAGGACGCCAGGTCCTTCTCGGCCACCTTCTTGCGTGGCTCGTCCTTGCTTTTGGCGCCCTGGTCTTTCGATGGCTTCTCGTTCATCCAGTCATTGTTCGTCTGTTCGGTGCTGCGATCGTGGAGATGGGCGTGTTTTCCGGGTTCGACCCTTAGCTCGTCCAGGACGTCTCTGTTGAGTTTCATGATCTTCTCCTCTGACGCGACGTTAGGGTTCCTTGGAGTTCTTCACGCAGGGTTTCACGTAGCGTCCCCAACACGTCGCTCGTCGCAGCCTCCAAACCCGCGCGGGCACTGAGATCGAGAAAATGTAGGTCGTTGATTCGGGCGAGCGACTGTTTCGCAGCGAGCGGCTCCACCGAACCGCAGACGAGCAGGAGTGGAACTCGCCCGCCTATCAAGGCGGCGAGACCGCCCGTGACCTTGCCCTCGAGGCTTCCGTCGTCGAATCGACCCTCACCCGAGATCACCATGCTCGCCAGTTCTATGCGCGCCTCTAGGTCTACGGCGCTCGCGACTGCTGCAAGTCCGTCAACGAGCGACGCGCCCAACGCCGCGAGGGCCCCGGGGATTCCGCCGGCGGCACCAGTGCGCTCGATGGGATCGACATCGATGCCCTGCTCGTCCAGATAGAGCGAACGGACGGTTTGGAGTCGCTCGTCGACGAAGTCGAGATCCTCTTCGCGCACGCCCTTTTGGTGGGCGTAGCGCCGTGCACCGCGGAAGTGAGCGGTGACGTCCGTCGCGGCGATGACCGGTACCGGAAGTCCGCCGTGGTCGCGCAATACCTCGTAACAACCGAGTCCGCCGTCGGAGGTCGCGGAACCTCCTAGACCCACCAACACGCTGGTGGCGCCGAGTTTCGCCGCGGCGAGGATCAACTCACCGACGCCCGCGCTGGAAGCGCTCAGCGCTTGATCGCCCGTGGGTGAAGGGAGGCGCTGGCGTCCCACCGCGTCGGCGCTTTCGATGATCGCGACCGGACCGGCGTCACTGGCGACGAGCGTGACGCCCGCACTCTCGGGCTCGCCGAGCGGGCCTGACACCTCGACCTGTACGAGCTCGCCCGAGAACGCTTCGCGGAATCCTTCGCCCCCGTCGGACATGGGTTGGACGTCGGGCGCGTAGCCCAGTTGGCCAACGACCTCGCCGACGACGTCGCAGAGCTCGCGCGCCGACGCCGTGCCACGAAACTTGTCCATGGCGATGAGAATTCTTGAACCCTGCTCGAGTGGTCGCAGTCCATCTGAGGGACGCTCGACGATGTCACTCATGGCGAGTCCGCGCTCGAGGTGATCATGAAGGCTTAATTGGCCGCTGCGGAGCGCTCACCATAAGTGAAACTCTAACAATCACGTCGGTCGCCTCAGGCGAGCGACAGACCTTGTGGCGAACCAGCACTGATCAACCGAGCGCTCGCGTGC
>JBEKWQ010000100.1:0-12095 GCA_049512875.1 Acidimicrobiales bacterium | reverse complement strand
AAAGTCGCTTCACGACGAAGGATTCGATCTGTCCTTGCTGTCAGTCATCGACGTGGTCGAACACGATCTCGCGATCGACCCGAGCCGAGAGGACCGTCCGCGTCGAGGTCTGCCATATCTATGCAAGTACTACGGCGTTGCGTCGGGCGGTCACGACGCCCTCGGTGACGCACGAGCGACCGTCGAGGTATTCATCGAACAAGTGATTCGTAACAACGCCGGCCAGATGCCTCTCGACTTGGAGTTCTCGCCACGTCGGAATAATCCCAGCGTCGAGGTACTCAAACCGTAAAGTGACCCGTCAAGGCGTCAAAGGTCAGGTGGTAGAGTTGAACCCTTAGGGGCCGTTGGCGCAGTCTGGTAGCGCACTTGCATGACACGCAAGGGGTCACAGGTTCAAGTCCTGTACGGCCCACCAAATTTGACTTCGAATTGCAGGATTTTCAAAATCTGCTGTCTTCTTCAACTGCCTGCGTGACCGTCACGTCAGCGCTCACGTTTTCGGGGAAAGAATGACGAGGTATGTAAAGACTCACCAACCGTGTCTCAAATTGTCAAAGAAGACGTGAGGGCCACCGAAATAAGACGAGTCCGTCAGCACTTTAGAGTCGTCGGTTTCCATTGGGACTACCAGTATCGGTCGCGGTCGTGGGGGTCGCCGACCCATAAGGCCAGCGCTTCTTTAATACCGCCTTCTAGAATATTTTTTGGACTCTCCATTTGGTATCCCTTCGCGCCGACGACGATCAAACACTCGGCGAGGGGTCGATCACTTTCCCCAAAGGGGCAATGAGGTCAGGTGTTCGTGGCAGAACGTCTGAGGGAGCCCTCGGCGAGCGTAAGCAATTCGGTAGCGTCTGCGGTGCCTGGTTCGGAGGTGGTGGCGCCAATGCGACCAAGAACGTTGACCGAAAAGCCGCTGAGGCGAAATCTGTCCGTCGTCAGATCGCGGACTTTTTCGGCGAATCCTGTGACATCCTCCTCAGACGAGGTGAGTTTTGCTGCTGCGAAGTGATCGCCACCGATTCGCACGAAGGCAACGGCATCGCCTAGCCGGTGTTGGGCACGTCGCGCAATAACCCAGAGCAGCTCATCAGCGGTCGCGTAGCCAATCGCCTCATTGACGCCCGCGAAGTTCACAATGTCGAGAGCCACCACGGTAACCACGTTGTCCCCATCGGCGAGCATTTCATTTACTTGCGCGATGAAGATTGTGAGAGTCGGAAGGCCTGTCACGGCGTCCACGTCATTGGAATCGATCGCTATTCGTGTCGGGTCTCTTTTGGCCACCACAATGTCAAGGACCACTAGGACGAGGCCCAAACAGGCGAGGACCATCGCGGCTGCGTCGACACCCGCCACGATGAGGTAACTCACCACGACCGCGACACAAAGAGACGCTGAACCGAACAACGGCCAACTGAGGTCCCGGTCGATTGGTCGTTTGCGACGTAGGGCTCCCGATCTCCTGCGATTAACCGCCGTCGCGGCGAGCGCGATCAACCAGAGTCCGATTACCCAGGTGGCATCGAGGAGCGTGCGGGAGACGAAGGTGCCATTTACGCTCTGGCTGAAGTACACGACGTCACCGAAGACGAACCAGCCGACGGCTGACAAGAGAAGTACCACGGGCACGTTGGGCTGGTAGCCGTAGGGGGCGAGGCTAGAAATAAGCAGTACCAGCACGACCAGGTTGCCCACTGGATAGGCGTCGGCAACTAGAACGTGCCAGAGTGATCCAGTCGTTGACAGCACCGGCCCGAACCATAAGAGGGCGGCGAGCGCGGCCAGCGCGATACCCACCACGAACCCCTCGAGGCGCACCGCAGCGCGTACTCGACCGGTATTGCTCTGAGTAAGAAGGATGACACCGGCCACCAACAAGAGGTACGACACGAAGTACGCGTAGTCGCTCGCGGCCGGCACCGGTGTAGGCAATTGGTTCTGATCGTGGAAGGAATAGACAAGATCGCCCGCTGTATGGACGAGCACGCCAGCACTGATGAACAGCCAAGGCGCGCGTTGGCCCGGCCAGCGCCAGGCGCACAGCAACATGGCGATGACCGGGAGCGTCTCGGCGACGGTGAAGATCCCACCGTCCCAAAAGGTGTTAAAGCCGCTCGGGCGTGAGACCACGATCGAGGACAGACAATACGCGACGACGAACAGGCCAATGACCGAGTGAAGCCAGATGTCGCGTCGCCATAAGCCAAAGGGCGCCGGCATGATCTTCTGCGTCGACGTGGGCAGGAACGAGACGGAGGGCAGTTCATTGTCGTCCATCGCTACCCGCCTTCCCTGCTACCGAGGGACTCGGGTTCGGCACGCGCCGTCTGTCCCTCTGGTCCTCTCCAAAAACTACTCCTCCTCCAGTCCAGGGTGCTCATTAGTGTGCTCCTAACTTCATGGTGACAAACTCAAAGCGTGACCGGTAGAGCGAGCGAGCCCTCGCGCTCAACGAAGTGGTCGAGCCCCGCGCGTGCATTCGCTAGCGTCGCCAGCCTCTCGCAACTTACTCGGCACGTCTCTTCTCTTTCCCGAGTTGCGATAGCCGCCACGGTCGTCGCGTCGATTGGATTTCTTTTGAGTTCGGGCGCCCCCGCGCCCCCGCGCCTCGTCATGCAGGCGCCGCACAACCCTTCGGTGAACATCATGCCGAACCCCGATTTCCTCATTTCTGGAACGTGCACTGGATCGAGTGGTTCCTATACGTGCGAGAACCCCTGTCTCAACGCCGACTTGACCTGGCCGACCTTCAGTAACGTCCCGGCGTGCACTGCCTACGCCCTGGCGGCGATCAATAACGCACGAGCCATGGAAAACGTCGCACCAATGATCCTTCCTTCAAACTGGGACAGTCTGAGCGTTCCCGAACAGATGCTCGTGGTCACCGATCTCGAGCGAGTGGCGCGAGGATACCCGCCCTTCTTGGGTTTGAACGCTGCCCTGGACCGCGAAGCAACCTCCGCAGCATCGACGAACGAGGATCCAGCACTTGCCAGGGGCTTCGCTACTGGCTACGACGCCCTCGGCCTTAGCGCCTTCGGTGGTTCCTGGGTCGGGGGTTGGAACGTACTCGTGGGTGATTACGTGATGTTCTACTCCGACGGCTGGGGTGGTGTCACCGGTACTGCGAACGTCGCTTGCGTTTCGCCCAGTTCCTTCGGATGTTGGGCTCACCGAGACGAGCTCCTCGGTAACGCGCCTCACTTCAACGACGGCGTAGGTCTTTGGTGTGCCACCTGTGAAATGGGCGCGGGTTACGCCGTGGTGAAGGGCAATTCTTCTTACACGCAACTCATTGAACTGCCCGCCGGGCGTCCACCTTCGATGGTATTCACGTGGCAACGCGAGCTACCCTATTTTCCTGCGGGCGCCATTGGTGGCGTCAAAACAGTTTCGCTCGCGCGCGCCGCCTTCCAGAACTCGTCGCTGAAGCTCGTCTGGTCGGTGGGCGGCGCACAGAATGTTTCGCTGGCCGTTATCTACACCTTCGCCGGCTCCTCGTGCTCGCACGTTGGTCGGGTCGTGTCGTTTCGCTACGTGCCGACCTTCAACATCCGCCGAAGCACGGTCACGATTTCGGGGTCTGCGACGTTCTTGCCTCGCGTTCGCTACTCGGCGGTCGCACAGATCTATACGCCCGGCGGCACGTTCACGACCGACTGCGTGTCACTTGGCATAAAGTGAGGGCGCCACCGGCGTTTGGCATGCGAAGTTCAGTCTCCGGAATTGGCGTGATGAGTGAGGTCTACGACCCTGAACTCGTGACTCAGTCGGAGACGATACCTCACTGTTAGTCTCATCAGGTGCCCTACGACGTGGATTTTTCGGCTCCCTACGTTGTCTTCGAGTCGCGTCGTATCGAATCTCCTGCCCATGAGATCTTTGAGGTGCTGCGCGATCCAAAACGTCATCGGGAAATTGATGGTTCTACCATGATTCGCGACAGCGATGCTCCGTTGATCGAAGGTGTTGGTGACGCCTTCGTCATGCGCATGAGCAACGAGGAGTTCGGCGACTACGAAATGCGCAATGAAGTCGTCGCGTTCGAAGCAGACCGGGAGATTGCCTGGGCGCCCAAACGTCACGATGCAGTCGATGAAGAGGATTGGAACCACCGATGGGGCTGGCAACTCATCCCCGACGCCGAGGCAACGGTCGTCACTGCCTACTTCGATTGCACGCGTGTGCCCGAGCAGGGTCGGCGTATATTGCGTGACGGGGAGTGGGGACGCCCCCTTCTCATCAAGAGTCTCGAGCGCCTGGAAAACCTGGTCACCCACTAGTTCGACTTATCCCGCTTCGTCGAAGTTCGACGTCTTCTCCTTTGGGGCACGGTTGCAAGGTTCAAGACTGGCGGGTGATTGTCCTGCTGGCCAGAAGCGGGTGAGTGAATCGGTGTGCTTCACCGAGGAAGCGACAATCGAAAACCGGACCTTGATTCCCTTGATCTACCACGGGTTTGATCAATGAAGTGGAAACGGTTGACGATGACTTGTGACCCTCTCGTGGTGCTTTGACGCATCGATTAATCTTTCTGTCCAAAACGTTCGCTCGCGGTTAAAGTTGACGGAGTTGAGAACTCGCCGATTCGATATCGCGTTCCCTGGAAAAGGAGTTGCCAATGCCGTCAGTCCGCGTGCACTGCATCTCAGTTTCCTTGGACGGGTACGCGTCGGGCGTTGGGCAGAGTTTTGAGACGCCGTTCGGGCACGCTGGCGATCGGCTCCTGGCTTGGTTCGAAGCCACTCGAGGGTTCCGTCTCCTCCAGGGAATGACCGGAGGCGTCACGAATGTCGACGACGCCTTTGCGAGTAAATGGACGCCGGGAGTGGGCGCGGACATCATGGGCCGCAACATGTTCGGGCCCCAGCGAGGTCCTTGGGAGGATATGAGTTGGAAGGGCTGGTGGGGTGACGATCCTCCGTACCACAACCCCGTCTTTGTACTCACGCATTATCCTCGTCCTTCGATCGAGATGGACGGCGGCACGACGTTCCACTTCATTGACGCGAGCCCCACGGATGCCTTAGCGATGGCTCAAGATGCTGCTGGTGAGTTGGATATCCGAATTGGTGGTGGCCCGAACGTCATACGCCAGTTCCTCGCAGCGAACCTTATTGATTATCTTCACGTCGCAATCGTTCCCATCGTCCTCGGTCGCGGCGAGCCATTGTGGGAAGGCCTCGAAGGGCTCGAGGATCGATTCGACATCGAGTCCGTCACTACACCGAGCGGCGTGACGCACCTTGTGTGCAACCGACGCTAAAGTTTCGCCCGGTCGGATTTGCTTTCGCTACGTCGCACAGAAAATGTAGCGAATCGAATCTCTCCAAGAAATGGAAACCGCGACGCGGGCTCTCTCTGAAAAGTAAAGAATCAGAGATGACGTGAAGGGTCAACGCAATTCGCTTCGTGCTCCCTGAGATAGGGACGCGATCGAAATTCGTCTCAAAATGTGAAGTTCTGCGCACGTCACGTTATGAAGAGGAGAAGGAGACGACACCCATTCAATACAACAGGACTGACCATTTTTCTCGTTACCGTGGATCAAAAGGCGACTTCGTTTGCGTGTCTTTTGGGTCTCCTGATCTACTGATTCGTTTCAGGCCGGTAGCAATATTACCGCTATCACTTTCGTAAATTCGGTTGAGAAAAGTACGACGGCAAGCAAAAATTTCAACATTACATTTCCAACTTCTACGTAGGCCGTGGTAGAAGTGTCGGCGGTCCATACATGTCTCGGACCTGGAATTTTCCTTACGCCCCGTCGAAAGGGGCGCGAGAGCGATAACCAATTCCCCAATGTTACGGTCGTATTTTCACCGACCGGGCCGTGGTTGCGCGGACAGATTACCGCTCTCTTGTCGCCAAAGCCAAAAGGACTTTTACGATTCACATTGGTCGCCATGTATTCACACTTCTGTATGTGAATGTGGCGTTTCGGGGGGGTTACATTCCCGAGTCCGCCTTGTAGTTTCGGGTTCGGCGCTGCTAGAGTTCAGCGAAAGTCAAATCGACTTAAAGGTTGCCTGGGGGTCTTTTTCGCGTCGGTTTAGTGACGCGAAGGTGATTCTTTTGGCGAGTAGTGAATGATTTTAATTAAGGGAGGACGTTGCCTATGAAGCATCGTTTGAATAAGGCGGTGTTGTTCGTCGCCGCCGGAGTGCTGGCAATGACGGCAATACCACTGTCCAGTGCATCCGCATCGAGTGCACCAAAGAAGCCCACGTACACGATCGCTGCACAGTTTGTTCTGTCCGGAGGTGCGGCTGGCCTCGGTATTCCTGAGTTGCAAGGCGTGAAACTCGCTGTGTCCCTCTGGAACGCGAATCCGAAGCGGCAGTTCAACGTGAAGCTCGTCACCGGTGACGACCAGTGCGACCCGACGATTGCGCCTTCGGTCGCGACCGAGATCGCAGCCACCCGTGACGACTCCAGTAAATGCGCAGTACAAGGACTTCTTCCGTGACGTTGCGAACGACGGTGTTCAAGGACCTGCCGACGGGAACTACCTCGCCAAGACGCTGAAGGCCACAAACATCGAAGTGGTCAATGACGCCAGTTCATACGGTGCAGGGCTCGCTTCGCAGGTTGCAGCGCAAGCTTCTGCTGACGGCGCGACTGTAACGACCGCTACGCTTCCGAGCACACCTGCTTGTGGTAACGGTGGAAGTGGAACCAGCGACCAAATCACGATTCCTTCGAGCGTCACTGCGGTTTTCTATGGCGGTTACTACTGTGACTTCGCTCAGATGACTGACATCGTTCGTACGGCTGGCTACAAGGGCATCCTTATGAGTGGTGACGGATCTGACGAGCCCCAGTACATGGAGGACCTCTCGAAGCTCTCTGACGGAGCTGGCACACTCGTTACGTGCGCGTGCTCAGAAGTCAGCAGCTCGACTGCCGCAGGTAAGGCGTTCAACGTTGGCTTCCAAAAGGAGTTCAAGACGGTTCCTGGTGCCTACGCGCCAGAGGCGTACGACGCCACCAATATGGTGCTGACGGCGATGACCAAAATCCACAAGGTGACGCGTAGCGCCATCACGGCGGAGTTGAAGAAGCTCACGTACGTGGGAGTTACAAAGACGATTCAGTTCGCGTCGTCCGGTGACGTTAACGCCAAGAACATTTACGTGTACAAGGTCGTTATCAACAACACCCCGACGGGCTTCTCGTCAAGCTTGAACCAGATTGCGGTAACTACTCCGTAGTTCCCCTGGGAATTTTGAGCCCAGTTGTGAGGGCGGTCGCTCCAAGAGAGCGACCGCCCTCACATAAAGGGCTTGTGTCAGCAGCGCCTTTCGCGTGGGCAAGAGAGAGCGAATGTTTAACTATCTGATACAAGGAATTTTTGCTGGACTGATTTTCTCACTGCTCGCCCTCGGGTACACGTTGGTCTACGGCGTGTTGAGGCTCATTAACTTCGCGCACAGTGAAGTGTTGATGACCGGAGGATTCGCGGGCTATTTCTACCTGCATTACACCATTGGCCAGCATCTCGTAACCGGCAACGTTGGCGAAACCCTGTTCTATATCGTGACGGGCGTTTTGATCAGTGGCGTTGCTGGCACGATTGTGGCGGTGGCAATTGAGCGCTTCGCGTATCGGCCGCTTCGACGTCGCAACGCTCCGAAGCTGGCGTACCTGATTTCCGCGATTGGCGCTTCGTATTTCTTGCTCAACCTGGCGGGAAAGGAGTTCGGTCGCTATCCGACCGCAACGTCCCAGCCGTTCGACAATCACGTCGTGGTCACCTTGTGGGGCGGTCAGATCACTATGTACGACTTCGTCATTCTGGCCGCGTCGCTCGTGTTGCTGGTCACCATTGACTGGATCGTCTCACGTACCAAGATGGGTCGCGCGATTCGCGCGGTAGCCCAAGACGTTGAAACGGCCTCATTGATGGGCGTGAACGTGAATCGCACGATTGCCAGTACGTTCGCCCTTGGCGGATTCATGGGAGGTGTGGCGGGCTTCTTTGTCGCCATCAACCAAGGCGTCGCCTACGACATGGGGTTTAAGCCCGCCCTCTTTGCTTTCACGGCGGCCGTCCTGGGTGGCATCGGGAACGTTCGCGGTGCCATGATCGGCGGCGTGGTGCTCGGCATCGTCATGTTCACGCCGATCTACTGGCTCGGTCAGCCTTGGCTCGAAGAGATCATCGCGTTCTCCGTCTTGGTACTCATTCTCTTGTTCCGTCCAACTGGATTGTTGGGCGAGCGCCTCGGGAGGACGGCGTGAGCGACCAGCTGACGCGCATAAAGCGCATGGTCGCAACGTTGAACGCCGCGGACGTGCGACGCATCTGCACGGCCCTCGCGGGAGGTTTGGTTCTGGCGCTGATGACGGGCCCAGATGGATCGATCACGTCGCCGCTCTATGGCGCGCAACAGTCGTTTCTCACGGCGCACGTCATTGGTTACCTAATTTTTGGCGCCGTTTTAGCTTTCTTGATGACATTTCGCGCGAAGACGAAGGATGGTACGTGGCGTCGAGTGCGCACCGAGCCACGAAAGACCTTCGTTCAGACACTGGCGGCGTCGCGCAACGTGATGCGAAAGACGGCGCTCTCACTTACGGCCCTTGTGAGCATCGGCGTAGCACTGATTTTCGCTGATATCTCAGGACCTCCTGCGCCACACAAAATATCCTGGCACGAGATACTCCATCAATTCCTCTTTACGAGGACGTACGGGTATCTCTTGCTCGTCCTCGCGCTGTGGTTCGCAATTGCGAACCAGCTTTTCCAACTCAGCGACAAACGACTGACGTCGCTTCCCCGACCGGTATTGATCGTTGGCGGATTGGTGGTTACGCTCTTTCTCGCACTGTGCGCCGACCCGTTCTTGCCCGCTCGATTCTCACTTGACGCTATTTCTCCCGCGTCAAAGCATTCGATGTTCCATCATTGGACGACGTATTTCTGGCTTGTGCTTGGCGTCGCCATAATTCTCCCCTGGGTATTCAAGCGGCGCCCGACGATAACTCGACGTCCGCCGCGCCCGATGGCCACGCTGAGAAGTTCGCCATCGATGCGATTCCTCACCTACGTAATTGCGGGCTTCGTGGTGCTCGAAGCGCCAAAGTATCTTTCGCAGTACTGGCAAATCACTCTCTATCAACAGATCGGCGTGTTCTGTCTCCTCGCGATTGGACTCAACATCGTCGTAGGGTTCGCCGGCTTGTTGGACTTGGGCTATGTTGCCTTCTACGCCATCGGGGCCTACACGACGGCGTACTTCTCGGGTTCGTTGCCGGTGCAACCTCCATTCCATCTCAATCCGTTTCTCACAATCCCGTGCGCCATCATCGTGGCAATGATGGCGGGCGTGCTGCTCGGGTTACCGACGCTTCGATTACGCGGTGACTATCTCGCCATCGTGACGCTTGGTTTTGGTGAGATCATCTACGTACTTGCCAACGACTGGGTCCGTTTGACCGGTGGGTCGATTGGCACCGGCCTGGTCGCCAATTTCAGCATTCACTTCCTGGGCATCAACTATGTGTGGAATGAGGCCAACCCGCTGTCCTACTACTACCTCCTCATCGCCATACTGCTTCCAGCGATCTTCCTCTTCGATTTTCTCAATCATTCGAGGGTGGGTCGTTCGTGGGCAGCGATACGCGAGGACGAGGTCGCGGCGGCGTCGCTCGGCATCAACGCCTTGAAGTACAAGGTAATGGCGTTCGCGATGGGCGCTTCCACTGCGGGCGCCGCGGGCGTGTTTACGGCCGTAAAAGTCGGCACGCTCTTTCCCAACTCGTTCGTGTTGCAACTTTCGATCACGATTTTGGTGTTAGTGATCTTTGGCGGCATGGGATCCATCGTGGGCGTGCTCTGTGGAGCAATCATTTTGCAGTGGCTGCCCTCGTACTTGAACTTTCACGCGTACTTGGGCTTTCAACAGTCTGACCTCTATCTCTACATCGGAGCGCTGCTGGTCGTGATGATGATTTTCCGACCTCAGGGCATGATCCCATCGAGGCGTCGCATGCGTGAGTTCCATGACGCCGAAGAGGGTCTCGGCAGCGCCGACCCGCTCGGATCAATTAACCAGGAATCGCCATCGTGAGCGATCTGATCTTCGATGTCACGGACGTGACGCTTCGTTTTGGCGGGGTGACGAGCCTGAACAACGTGACGTTGCACCAGACGCGCGGGGAGATTTTGAGCGTAATCGGACCAAATGGGGCAGGGAAGACTTCCCTGTTCAACTGCTTGACCGGGGTCTACCAACCCCAGGAAGGCACGATCTCGTTCTACCCGGAATCGGATGACCGTCCCTTCAAGATCGTCGGGCGACCACCTCATCGGGTGGCGCGCGCCGGTGTGGCGCGTACCTTTCAGACCAGTCGCATGTTCAACGCGCTGACGACGTTCGAGAACGTGAAAATCGGCGTCGAGTCGCGGCAGAAGACCGGTCCAGTCGGAGCAATGCTGAAACTACCGCGCACGCGCCACGAAGAGCGCTACTCGGATGAGCGCACCCGAGAACTGCTGGAGTTCGTCAGTCTGACGCATCGAACCAACACGCTGGCTGATTCGCTGCCCTACGGTGATAGACGTCGTCTCGAGATCGCGCGCGCGCTGGGCACCAGTCCGAAAGTACTGTTACTTGATGAACCTGCGGCGGGTACGAATCCGTCGGAGAAAATAGCGCTCGCCGAGTTGATCATTCGGATCAACACGGAACTGGGAATCTCCATCTTGCTCATCGAGCATGACATGAAGTTAGTGATGTCTGTCGCCCAACGCATCATCGTGTTGAATTTCGGCGGTATCATCGCCGAAGGTTCGCCACGCGAGATCCAAGAAGACCCCAAGGTCATTGAAGCGTATCTCGGCTCGGCGGACCCGGTGGAGTCGTAATGGCGGCCCCGATCCTCGCGGTTGAACACGTTCAAGTTCGGTACGGGTCGGTGCCGGCGATTCACGACCTCACCCTGCACGTTGACGAAGGTGAGATTGTCACGGTGCTCGGCGCTAATGGTGCGGGTAAGACGACGACACTTCGAATGATTTCGGGGCTGCATCGTCCCTATTCCGGAAAGGTCCTCTACGAAGGTGAGGAGATTCAGAATCGACCGGCCCACGAACTCGTGGGTCTTGGTCTGGGTCACGTTCCCGAGGGTCGTCGGATCTTCAGCGCGATGACGGTGCGAGAAAATCTGGAGATGGGGGCCTTTGGTCGCCACGGGAACTTCAGCGCGGATTTCGATCACGTCTATGGCCTCTTTCCTGTTCTCGGCGAGCGCCAGAAGCAACTTGGGGGAACCCTGTCAGGTGGCGAACAACAGATGCTCGCGATTGGCCGCGCTTTAATGGCCAAGCCGAGGCTCCTGCTCCTCGATGAACCTAGTCTCGGTCTGGCGCCGCTCATTATTGCGTCAATCTTCGGAATCATTGATCGTATTCGCGTCGAAGGGGTGACGGTGCTCCTGGTCGAGCAAAATGCGAACCAGGCGCTGCGCATCGCTGATAGGGGTTACGTCCTCGAAAACGGTGAAGTGCGGCACGAGGACTCGGCGACCGCTCTGCTGGGCGATGATCGAATCCGCCGGGCCTATCTGGGCGGCGAGAGCTGATTCTGTTCGACTTGACGACGTACCCGATGGCGCTCTGACGAGCACGCGAGTCACTGCCCGCCCGTTCGCTTAAGTCTGGATGATGGTGTCGCCTCTTGGTTTTGGTCGCGACCACGCAAAGTGTTTGAACACGATGTCCGTGAGGTCAGACGGAATCCAGGGGATGCTGATCGTGCGATGGCACGGATTCTCGTCTCCGATTTCGTCGGAATCGATTCAGGATCACTCGCGACCACGCCTACGGTGGCTGGTTTCTTCCCCGACTACTCGCCACCGTCTCGGGCTGTTCGCGCGCAATTGATCCTAAAAGCGATCACGATGACGTTGACGCGAGGAACTGCATATCGTGCGCGGTCTCGATCAACGAGTCCTCGATGGAATTTTCACCTACGTACGCTTCGCGTAGACCCGTAGTCCAGCGCCTCGCCAGCTCGATGTAATTCGTCATCGGCGTCACCAAGACGTTGGCGACGTTCTCGGAGAGATCTCGCGCGACGCTC
>JBEKWQ010000099.1:0-6576 GCA_049512875.1 Acidimicrobiales bacterium | reverse complement strand
ACGGGGCCGCTTCGTGACCGCTGGCGGGCGGGTGCTCGCGATCACCGGTGTCGGCGACTCCATTCGCCAGGCGCGAGAACGCGCCTACGAAGGCGCGTCGCTCGTAACCTTTGAGGGAAGGGTGATGCGCAGCGACATCGCCCTAGCCGTGAATTAGAGGAGTGGCATGATCCCGAGGTACTCACCCCACGACGTGGCGGCGCTCTTTACTGACGTCAATCGGTTCGACACCATGCTCGAGGTCGAGATCCTGACCGCCGAGGCGCTGGCCCAGATTGGCGTACTTCGCGCTGACGACGTCGCCGTCTTGCGTACCCGTCGTCCGGTCGTTGATTCGCAATTCGTAGCCGAAGTGGATGAGCGTGAGTTGGTTACCAATCACGATACGGCCGCTTTCGTCGATGTCGTCCAATCAAGGATCGGTATGCCCGAGGGTGCCTGGATCCACTACGGTCTCACGTCGTCAGACGTGGTCGACACCGCGCTCTGTCACACCTTGACGCGCGCGATGGACATCGTGATCGATGACGCAGTGGCCTTTCGAGACGCCCTCACCGAGCGAGCCAAGGAGACCATCGATTGGCCCATCGCGGGTCGCACGCACGGCATGCACGCGGAGCCGACGACGTACGGCGCGAAGTTCTCTTTGTTCGCCCTGCAGGTCCAACGCGACGTCGAACGGGCGCGACGTGCGCGTAGAGCGATTGCGGTGGGGAAACTCTCGGGGGCAGTCGGCACGTATTCGAATATTGACCCTGCGGTTGAAGCGTACGTGTGTAGCGCGCTTGGTCTCGTGCCCGTTCCCGCGACCCAAGTGATCGCGCGGGACCGTCACGCCGAGGTTCTGTACGCCTGCGCGGCGCTGGGAACATCGATTGAGCAGTTCGCCCTCGAAGTACGGTTGCTCGCGCGCAGCGAGGTCGGCGAGGCGGAGGAGCCTTTCGTACCTGGTCAGAAGGGTTCCTCGGCGATGCCGCACAAGCGCAATCCGGTACTTTCCGAACGACTCTGTGGACTGAGCCGCGTCCTTCGTGGTTATCTGCAGGCGGGACTTGAGGACGTCGCGCTCTGGCACGAGCGTGATATCTCGCACTCGAGCGTCGAGCGGGTCGTCTTGCCCGATGCGTTGCAATTGACGGTCTACATGCTTCGAAAGGCCACCGGTCTCGCCCAAGGTTTGGTGCTACACCCCGAACGCGCGCTGGAAAACCTGACGGTGACGTCCCTGGGGCTCGTCTTCTCCCAGTCGGTGCTACTGGCCCTGATTGATTCGGGAATCTCTCGCGACGACGCGTATCGAATCGTCCAGCGTTGTGCGCGTCAGGCAGTCGAAGAGCGGCGCAACTTTCGTGAGGTCGTCTCGAGTGACGACGAAGTGACGCTGAGTAACGACGTGCTCGACAAGGCCTTTGACGCGCAGCGACTACTCCTTCATCGACGTCGCTTCCTAGACGCATTGACCTGGGCGCAGTGACCCTCGATCTTCAGCACATCTACTCGGGCAAGGTGCGAGATCTCTACGTCGTCGACGACGCGCATCTTTTGATGGTGGCGTCTGATCGTTTGAGTGCTTTCGATGTCGTGATGAACGAACTGATTCCCGAGAAGGGACGCGTGCTCACCGCACTTACCAACTACTGGATTCGCGAATTCGCCGAGCAGGTGCCCGCATCACTCGTCTCGTGTGACCCGCGCGAGATCGAGCGGTACGTCCCCGGGTTTCTCGGACAGACGCCGTGGCACGGCCGCACCATGTTGGTGCGACGCGCCGAAATGCTCCCACTCGAGTGCATCGTGCGCGGGCGCCTTGCGGGTTCGTTCTACGCCGAGTACATCGAACACGGCACGGTGCCCGGAATGGTGCTTCCACCAGGGATGAAGCTCACCGATCCCTTCGAGACGCCGTTGTTCACGCCCTCGACGAAGGTGGAATCGGGTCACGACGTCAACATCGATCTGACGACCGCCGCGAGTCTCGTGGGCGAGGAGCCGCTGGAACGGGCCAGGTCGATCTGCCTGGATCTCTTCACCCGGGCCGCTGCGGCGCTCGCCAAGGTGGGGCTGGTCCTCGCTGACACCAAGTTTGAGCTCGGCTACGTCGATGGCGCGCTGGTTGTGTGCGACGAAGTGCTCACGCCCGATTCTTCGCGCATTTGGCCCGCCGAGCACGTTCATTCTGGTCAGACGCCGCCGTCGTTCGATAAGCAGCCATTTCGTGACTGGCTTTCGACACAAGGGTGGGACCGAACACCGCCCCCACCCGACGTTCCCGAGGACATCGTGAAGGTGACGTCTGATCGCTACGTGGCGTGTTACGAGCGAGTGACCGGACATTCACTCAGCGACTGGTACGGTGAATAGAAGTGAACTACCCGATTGTCGTTGACGTCACCCTGCGCGAAGGCATCGCTGATCCCGAGGGCGCCACGATCGAGCGGGCGTTGCCCGCACTCGGCTTCAACGGCGTCACTCGGGTGCGAGCCGGCAAGTCATTTCGAATGAACATCGACGCGAAGGACGAATCGTCGGCGCTAGCCACGGCGACTGCACTCGCGCAACGACTCTTGTCGAATCCGGTCATCGAGAACGCGACGGCGCGAAGCGCCGCGAAGGAGTAGTCAGTGACCCGGATCGGCGTGGTGGTCTTTCCGGGCTCGAACTGCGAGTACGACGCCCTGGGTGCGGTGGGCGCCTTGGGCGCTGACGCCGAGTTCGTCTGGCACTCGACCACCCATCTCGACGGCTTTGACGGTGTCATCCTTCCCGGTGGCTTCGCCCACGGGGACTACCTGCGTCCGGGTGCTCTCGCCCGTTTCTCGCCGGTCATGGAGGCGGTCGCGTCCTTCGCCCGGGCGGGCGGACCAGTATTGGGTATTTGCAACGGTTTTCAAGTCCTCACCGAGGCCGGGCTCTTGCCCGGGGCGCTGCAGAAGAATCGCGGACTGACCTTCCTCTGTCAAGCGACCACGCTCATCGTCGAGTCCACGGCGTCGGTCCTCACGAGGGGAGCCGTGCGCGGCCAGGAATTGGTCATTCCCATCAATCATTTCTCGGGCTCGTATACCTGTGACGACCAGACGTGGGAGTCGCTCGTCGCGCACGATCAGATCGTCCTTCGCTACAAGGAAAATCCCAACGGATCTCGTGATGACATCGCGGGTGTGTCGAACGTCGAAGGAAACGTCGTCGGCCTGATGCCCCATCCCGAACGGGCAATGTCCACGTTGCTCGGCAGCGCCGACGGACGTGTGCTGCTCGAGAGTTTTGTGGGTGCGCCGGTGGGTGCACGCTAGTTCGACGGATTCGTGACCGAACCTTTTCGTCGCGTCGCCCGAATCTGTTACGTGTTGGCGGTCGTCATCGTGCTCTATTGGGTGTTCTGGTTCACGCGCCGCTCGCTCGTCGCCTCGGAGACGTCCATGGTCTACGTGGACTTCGAGCAGGCGTTCCCGGTCGCCGATGGTTTCATCGTCGCCTGCCTGGTGCTCGGCGCGACGTCGCTTCGTCGTCGCTCGCCGAGCGCACTGCTCTTCCTACTCGTGGGCGCGGGCGCGGGGTTCTACCTCTGCGCCATGGACGTACTCTTCGACGTAGAACACGGCATCTGGGGCAAGGGCGCCAACGGCGTCATCGAACTGTGTATCAACGTGCTCACGTTGTTCGCCGCGATCATGCTTTCGAGCTGGACGTGGTCGCATCGACGTGAACTCGATCCGGCGCGGGGCGAATCGTCTGACGCCGGCGGGTAGTTTGTAAGGGTGAGTCGCCCCCCCGAGCCCCTGCACCGTGCCCTGGGCCTCACCGATTCGGAGTTCTCCCAGATCAGAGAGGTTCTCGGACGCGACCCGAATGCCTTGGAATTGGCCTTGTACGGCGTGATGTGGAGCGAACATTGTTCGTACAAGTCATCGAGGATTCACCTGCGCCGACTCCCGACTCAGGGACCGCACGTGCTCGTGGGTCCCGGCGAGAACGCGGGCGTGATCGACGCGGGAGACGGCATCGCGGTCGCGATACGAATCGAGAGCCACAACCACCCATCGGCGATTGAGCCGTACCAGGGGGCGGCTACCGGCGTGGGCGGAATCCTGCGCGACGTCTTCACCATGGGGGCGCGACCACTCGCGGTGATGGATCCGCTGTTCTTTGGTAACCTCGACGACGCGCGTCAGCGCTGGCTCGTCGAAGGGGTCGTCTCGGGCATCTCGGGGTACGGCAACTCGGTGGGCGTACCCACGGTCGGCGGTGAACTGACCTTTGACGAGTGCTATTCGTCCAATCCACTCGTGAACGTGCTGTGTTGCGGGGCATTGCCCACCAACCGGCTCGTCCTGGGCGTCGCGTCGGGCGTTGGCAATCTCGCGGTCCTGCTCGGCTCGTCGACGGGTCGCGACGGGATCGGCGGTGTGTCGGTGCTCGCCTCGGCGGGTTTCGTCGGCGACGGCGCGGCGTCGCTTGACGACGCCAAGCGTCCGAGCGTGCAGGTGGGTGATCCCTACGAGGAGAAGCGCCTCATCGAGGCGTGCCTCGAACTGCTCGACCGTGGACTCGTCGTTGGAATCCAGGACCTCGGCGGCGCGGGACTCGTGTGCGCGACGAGTGAGACCGCCGCGCGAGGCGGCGTGGGGATGGACGTGGACGTCACCGCGGTGCCCCTTCGAGAAGAAGGTATGCAGCCCTTTGAGATCATGACCTCCGAGAGCCAGGAGCGCATGCTCGCGATCATCACGCCCGAGAACTGGGACGAACTGGCGAGACTGTGTGCGAAGTGGGAAGTGCGAGCGAGCGTGGTCGGGCGCGTCGTCGAGCCGAATCTCGACGCGCACGGCAACCCGGCAGGGATGTTGCGCATCAGACGCGGCTTTGACGGCGAGATCCTCGGTGAGGTACCCGCAAAATCGCTGGCCGACGAGGCGCCACTCTACGACCGAGCGCGTGAGCGACCCACGTCGCTCGACGCCGTGCACGACGACGACCCGACCTTCGACGAGCCAGCGGGCTCGCCCACTGATGACCTGCTCGCGTTGATGGTGGATCCGACGTGGGTTTATCGACAGTACGACTCCCAACTTTTTCTTAACACCGTCGTCGGGCCCGGGCGCGACGCGTCGCTGCTGCGGCTGGCCGGTCCGGGCCTGCCCGCTTCCACTCGTGGTATCGGTCTTTCGACTGATTCCAATCCTCGTTGGTGCGCGCTCGACCCGCGCGTCGGTACGGCACTCACCGTCGCCGAGAGCGTGGCGAATCTGGCGTGTGTGGGAGCGAGCGCCAAGGCGCTGGTCAACTGTTTGAATTTCGGCAATCCCGAACACCCCGAGGTCATGTGGCAATTGTCAGAATCGATCGACGGCATGGCCGAGGCGTGTACGGCGCTGGCGATTCCCGTGGTGGGTGGCAACGTGTCGCTGTACAACGAGAGCGGTGGGAACGACATCGACCCGACACCGGTCGTCGGACTGCTTGGCGTGCTCGACAAACTCGTCGCGCCGCCACCGGGTTGGAACTGGCGCGAGGGAGACGCGATCGTGCTCGTGGGTGAGCGCCGCGCTTCGGGTGCGGTGGCGTTTCCCCTTGCCGGCACCCGTTGGGCCACTCGTCGCGGACGCCGCGGGGGCAACGTCGCATCTTTCGAGGGTGCTTCGCTCAAGGCCACGTTCGACTTTGTCACCGCCGAGATCGCCGAGATCTGTGCGGGCGCGTCGAGTGACGTGACCTCGGTACACGACGTGAGTTCAGGCGGTCTCGCCGTGGCGCTCGCCGAGATGGCGAGCGTGACTGGTCTGGGCGCCAACGTCATCGAGCTCGACGGTCACGGCGAACTCTTCGCCGAGTTCCCCGGGCGATTCGTCATGACGACGGACAATTTGGAACATTTCATTGCGCGCTGCGTGCGAGCGGGCGTAGCCGTCGAAGAGATCGGACGCGTGGGCGGCGCGAAGTTGCGCGTCGGCAAAGCCGTCGAACTCGACGTCGAAGTGATCGCTCGGCGCCGCCACGCGGCCCTCGAAGAGGCGCTCGAGGCGGCGGGTTAGGCGATCGCCTTTAACTCGTCGAGAATCTCGTTGGGAACGCGAAGGTCACCCGACTTGCCAAAGCCGAGGGTGACGTCGTTCTTGTAACTGCCGTGGTAGTCCGAACCACCGGTGGGGACCATGCCCGCGTCTCGGGTGAGTTTCACCATCAACGAGCGCAAGGCCTGAGAGGTGCCGCCGTAGTAGGCCTCGATCCCGCGCAGGCCCCGCTCGCGCAGCGAGGCCATTACCTTGGGCATCGTCGCGATGATCGCGGTGGTGTTCATGGAGTCCACGTAATTCACGAGCGGATGCGCAATAGAGAACACCGTCGAGGATCCCCGTGCGGCGTCGACGAACTCCTCGATGGCCATGGAGGTCTTTGGCACGTAGGCTTGGCCTTCGGAACCCAACCACTCGACGAACACGCCGTTCCAGCCCTCGTCGGTGCGTTCGCCCACGATCTCGGGATGAAGTTCGAACATGGCGCGCGCGAAGTGAGGTCGGCCGATCGAGTGGACGTTACCCGCCAGGAGGGCGAGGTAGTCAATGGTGAGTTTGTCAA
>JBEKWQ010000098.1:0-6613 GCA_049512875.1 Acidimicrobiales bacterium | reverse complement strand
GAAGCCGTTCCGGCGTTGCCGCACTTACAAGTATCGACTTCACCCCACCAAACACCAGGAACAGTCGCTCACTCGTCTCCTCTCCTACCAACACGAGCTCTACAACGCCGCGCTCGAAGAGCGAATCGGCGCCTGGAAAAGGGAAAAGCGCCGGGTCACGTTCTTCGACCAGTGCAAGACTCTGAGCACGTTGAAGGACGTCCGTGCCGAGGTATTGGAGGCGGGCGTCACCGTCTGTCGAGGGACGCTGCAGCGCGTCGATCGCGCTTACGCGGCCTTCTTCCGTCGTGTTAAGCGTGGCGAGACGCCGGGGTTCCCGAGGTTCAAGGGCGCCGCTCGCTTTGACTCCCTCGAGTGGGGTGACAAGTCAGGCTGGAAGTTTACCGAGCAACAACGGTTGCGTCTGCTGGGCGTGGGCGTGGTGAAGATGAACTACCACCGACCTCTCTCGGGAACGCCCAAGGCCATCACGGTCAAGCGCGAGGGACGAAAGTGGTGGGTGAGCGTTCGTTGCGTCGACGTGCCCGCTCAGCCACTGGTTTCCACGGGGCGGGCGGTCGGGATTGACCTCGGAATCGTCAATCTACTGGCGACCAGCGAGGGCAAACTCGTTGATCCTGAACGGTTCGCCAAACGGGGACGCGAACGACTGGCACTCGCCCAGCGCAGCCTCGCCACCAAACAACGCGGATCGAACCGTCGAGCTCGTCAAGTAGAAGAAGTTGCCCGACTTCACCGCAAGGTCCGAAATCAGCGTTCGAACGCCCATCACCAACTCAGTCGACGACTGGTCAACGAGTTCGACCTGATGGTGGTGGAGGACCTCAAGATGAAGAACATGGTGAGGTCCCCGAAACCGCGACCTGATCCTTCAGATCCTGGGTCATTTCTGCCCAACGGAGCGGCTGCCAAGGCGGGTCTTAATCATTCGATCGCCGACGCGGGGTGGGGGTTATTGCTGTCAAGGATTGTCTACAAGGCTGAAAGTGCCGGTAGAACAGTCGTGACGGTGAACCCCCGCTACACGAGTCAGCGCTGCGTGGTCTGTCATCACGTGGCGCCCTCGAACCGGGTCAGCCAAGCGGTGTTTCGATGTCAACGCTGTGGTCACGAGGACCACGCTGACGTCAATGCCGCGTGCAATATCCTTTGGGCTGGTAGAGCCCAGCTGGCGCTAGCCAGCGTTGGGTGAAACTGACCCACTACCTAACATGGGGTGCAACGCCACTTCGGCAGAGGAGAAGTCATGGATATTCGAATTGGCATCGTGCAGTCAATGAAGGAACTCGAGATCGAGCTCCCCGCGAGCGCCAATCGTGAAGAGATCATGAAGGAGGTCGAGGCGGCCCTGGGCACCGAGACGATCCTCTGGCTCACCGACCGCAAGGACCGGCGCGTGGGTATTCCCGCGTCGCGCATTGCCTACGTCGAGTTCGCGACGTCCTCGAGCGAGCGCATCGTGGGCTTCGGCACGGACTAAAGCAAAGGGCCAGCCCGTGATCGACTACCACCTTCACCTCTGGCCCCACTCGGCGTCCTCGGTCTCCTACCAGATCGACCAGATCGCCGCGTACTGCGAAGAAGCCGCCACGCACGGCGTGACCGAGCTCGCGCTCACCGAACACACCCACCGCTTCGTCGACGTGGCGTCCTTAGTCGGCCCGTTCTGGTTGAAGTTCGGCCACGAACCCACGAGCCCGGCGATCGCCGAGTACTTCGCCTGGCACGCGCGAAACTCGTTGGAGGACTACGTCAACCTGGCGGTCGCCGCCAAGGAGGAGGGCCTACCCGTCAAGGTCGGTCTCGAGGTCGACTACTACCGCGGCCAGATGGACGAGGTGTCGGACCTGCTCGCCCAGTACCCCTTTGACGTGCTCATTGGATCAGTTCACTGGATCGACACCTGGCAGTTCGACGACTACGAAAATCCCGTCCATCGCCACCAGTGGGACGTACGCGACGTCGACCGGGCCTGGAACGACTACACCGAGCGCATGGGCGAATTGGCGGGGACCAACGCCGTCGACGTCCTCGCGCACCCCGACCTCATCAAGGTGGCGGGCTTCATATCCTCAGACCCGTCCCAGTTCTGGGAGCAGGTCTCGTCGGCCGCCAAAGACGCTGACGTGTCGATCGAGTGCTCCTCGGCCGGGTGGATCAAGCCGGTCGCCGAGCAGTACCCGGCCCAGGGTTTCCTCGACCTACTGGTGAACAAGGGACTCACCTTCACGACCGCGAGTGACGCGCATCGCCTCGAACGCGTCGGCGAGCGAGCGGACGACCTCGCGGCGCTTCTCGAGGCGAGGGGCGTACACGAACTGGCCACCTACACCAAGCGCCAACGTTCGATGGTCGCACTGCGATAACTGATGGCGACCCTCGCTGAACTCGCGAACCTTCGCACCACCCTGGACGAACCCGCGATTGACCACCTGCTTCGCCTCACCGCGTCGTGGTCGTTGCTCGCGGACCTCTCGTTCTCGGACCTGCTGATGATGGCCTGCGTGCACGAGCCGTCGGTCGCGGAGGCGAACTTCGTCGTGCTCGGACAGATGCGCCCGAACAATCGCTCGACGATCCTCAACGACGACCTGGTGGGAACGACCCAGCGGGCCGAGTCCTGGCCCCTCGTCCAACTGGCCTTCGAGAACGGGACTCGGATGGTGGGCGAGGTGAGGATCGAGGGAATCGACGACGTCGTACCGGTCTGGTGCGTGCCGGTTCGCTACGAAGGCCGGATCGTCGCCGTGATGGTCCGTCTTCAGGGGCCGCTGCGTGGACCGGCCTCGCTCTACGAGCAGGCGTACCTGTCGATCTTCGTGCGTCTGTGCGCGATGGTGGCCGATTCGACCTTCCCCTACCGCGAAGACGACGTCGCCGGACCGGGCTTGCCGCGCGTGGGTGACGGCATCATCCTGCTCGACGCCAAGGGCGAGGTCGAGTTCGCCACCCCCAACGCCGCCAACGCCCTGCACCGGCTCGGTATCTACGCGTCCTCCGAGGGTCGCACACTGCCCGAGTTGGGACTTCGCGTGCGCGTCGTGGATCGTTGCCTCGAGTACGGCATCCCCGCGCTCGAAGAGGTCGACCGTGGTCACGACGTGGCGATTCTGTTCCACTGCGTACCCCTGCTCGAACACGGTCTCGTGACCGGCGTCATTCTCTTGGTGCGCGACGTCTCGGACCTTCGCCAGCTCAATCGCGTGGTGCTCAACAAAGAGGCGGCCGTGCGCGAGGTGCACCACCGCGTGAAGAACAACCTGCAGACGATCTCGTCGCTGTTGCGTCTTCAGGCGCGGCGAAGCGAGGAACTCGAGACAAGGATTGCCTTACAAGAAGCCGAACGTCGAGTGCGCTCTATCGCGGTCGTGCACGAGGTGCTCTCGCGCGAACCCGGAGAGGAAGTGGTCTTTGACGAGATCGTGCGCTCGCTCGTGCTCCTCGTCGAGGACACGGTCCTGGCCCTCCATCCAGTTGAGATCGTCGTGAACGGCGAACTGGGCACGCTCTCGACGGACCTGGCGACGCCGCTCGCGGTGGTGTTGGCGGAATTACTCACCAACGCCGTCGAGCACGCCTTCGTCGATTTTGGCGGGACTTCGAACGAGCACGTGGGCGTGGTGACGCTCAACCTCCACCAAGAGGACGGCAACGCGGTCGCCGAGATCAGAGACAACGGACGTGGACTTCGCCCGGACTTCTCGCTCGACGTACCTACGAGTCTGGGGCTTTCGATCGTGCGCGACATCGTTCGCGCGCAACTGCACGGCACGATTGAGATGAATTCGGTCCCCTACGCCGAGGGCGGCGGGACGTTCGTGCGCGTGGTCGTGCCGACCGAGGAACGTTACTAGTTCATCGAGGCGCGACGACGAGCGGCGAGCCACTGCTTGCGTAGTTTGCGACGCTCGTCCTCGGTGGTACCGCCCCAGACGCCCGACTCCTGATTGGTGGCGAGGGCGAACTCCAGACAGGCCTTCTGGGCGTCACAATTGTCACAAACCCGCTTGGCGGACTCGATCTGGTCGGTCGCCATGCCGGTCGTGCCGATGGGGAAGAACAGTTCGGGTTCGGTGTCTCGGCACGCGGCGTTCGAGCGCCAGTCGGCGTCGTCCCAAGCGTGGGTGCGGTTCCAGATCAACGACATGAGTAATCCTTATTGGCTCATACCGCGGCGGCTCGAAAAGCCGACCGTGGCGGGGTTTTTAATTTTACTGAAGTCGGTAATTGAATACAAGGGACATTTCTAAGAAGTGACTAACGACCTGGGCGCGACTGAGCCTGATCAGGGCACTTTCAACACGTTTCCCGTCGTTTCGCCAGACAAAACACAACGGTCGCGCCTTTTGCCGTTGGTTTGCAAGACTGCACGAATGTCAATGATCGTGGCGCACCGTGGCCTGCACGTGCTCGAGCGAGAGAACACCGTCGCGGCCTTTACCGCAGCGGTCGAACTCGGCGTCGACGGCGTGGAACTGGACGTTCGTCGCACCCGAAACGGTGCGTTCGTCGTGCACCACCACCCAATAGTGGACGGACTCGTCATTTCCCAGAGTGCGGCCGCACAATTGCCGTCATACGTGCCGACCCTCGACGTAGCGCTTGAGGCCCTGGTCGGTGTCAGCGTGAACGTGGAGATCAAGAACGTCCGCCACCCCAAGGAGCCGACCTACGACGAGACCGGTGAGTTCGCGCGCGACGTCGTGGCGCACCTACGGAAAATCGGTTGGGCGGACTCGGTGATCATCTCGTGCTTCGATCTGGCGACCTGCGCCGTGGTGCGATCCTTCGACCGCGAGATCAAAGTGGGCTGGTTGTTGTGGCTCGACGCCGTGTCCGAGGCGATGCTGAAGGCTCACGTCTTAGGACTGGACGCGGTGCATCCTCCCTTCACCCGCCTCGGACCCTCGGACATGGTGCGAGCAGGCGAGCTCGGGCTCGACGTGAACGTCTGGACCGTGAACGCGCCAGCGGATATCACGGCCATGGCCGAACTCGGCGTCACGAGCATCATCACCGACGATCCGGTCCTGGCGCTCTCACTGGTAGGTCCACGGATTTAACTACCGGTCGGTAATGCCCTAGATTATTGGCATGAACGTTGTCGTGTGCGTAAAACAGATTCCCGATCCCGCGGCGCCGCAGTCACTTGACGCGGCGCACAACCTGGACCGGTCGGGCAAATTGATCCTGGACGAAGCCGACACCTACGGGGTCGAGATGGCCCTGCAGCTGGTCGACAAGGCCGGCAGTGGTGAGGTGACCGTCGTCTCGATGGGTTCGGCCGCCGACGTCGCGGGGCTTCGCAACGCACTCGCGATGGGTGCCGCCAAAGCCGTCATCGTGAGTGACGACTTGCTTCGCGGCACCGACGCGCTCGGGACCGCGAAGGTTCTCGCCGCGGTGATCAAGCGAGAGAGTCCCGACCTCATCCTCGCCGCGACCGAGTCCTCGGACGGCTACACCGGCACGACGCCGGTGCAACTGGCCGAACTGCTCGGCATGCCGTCGATCACGTTCGCCAAGTCCGTTAGCGTCGACGGCTCCACCGTGAAGGTCGATCGACAGACCGAGTCGGGCTACGACGAGGTGACTGCCCCCACGCCCTGCGTGGTGACCGTGACCGCCGGCGTCGTCGAGCCGCGCTACGCGTCCTTTAAGGGCATAATGGCGGCCAAGTCCAAGCCCGTTGAGGTCCTGTCGGTCGCGGACCTCGGTCTCGACGGTGCGGTGGGCCCGAGCGGTGCTCGCCAGGAGATTACCGCCGTGGTCACGGCTGAATCACGCCAGGCCGGTGAGAAGTACGTCGACGAGGGTGACGGAGCCGAACGAATTGTCCGCTACCTCGAGTCCATCAAAGTTCTTTAGGAGTCCTCATGTCAGTTGCCAACATCTGGGTCGTCGCCGAGCCCGCCAACGGGTCGTTCACGAGTACCTCCCTTGAACTGCTCACCCACGCACGCTCACTCTCTTCTAACGTCTCGGCGATCACCTGGGGTGACGGGTCGAGCCTCGCGGGCCAAGCCGGCGAGTACGGCGCCACGACGCTCTATGACGTGGGGGACCTTCACGGTGCCCTTCCCGGCGTGCCGGTCGCCGCGGCGATCGCGCAGTTGGTCGCGAGCAACGCGCCCGACGCGATTCTCATCCCGACGAGTTACGACGGACGCGACGTCGCGGCTCGTCTCTCGGCGAGACTCGACCGACCCGTCCTCACCAACGTGACCGGACTCGTTGACGAGGGCGGCCTCGTCACCGAGCACCCAGTCTTTGGCGGGACGCAAACCGTGAAGGCGCACTTCACGGGTGCCGGTCCGGGAATCATCGTCGTTCGCGCGAAGTCCTTCGTCGCCGAGTCGAGCGGTGGTGCGCCCGCTGCGGTCGTTGCCGCAGCGTCGGGTGACACCGGCGCGAGTGGAAAAGCAGTGATCGTTACGAGTCACGTGGAAGAGCGCACGGGGCCCAAGCTCGAAGAAGCGGCGGTCGTCGTCTCGGGTGGGCGAGGCCTCGGCGAGGCGAGCCAGTACGCACTCATCGAAGAGACGGCCAAGTTGTTGCACGGGGCGGCCGGCGCGAGTCGCGCCATCGTCGACGCCGGGTGGGTTCCCTACTC
>JBEKWQ010000097.1:0-6617 GCA_049512875.1 Acidimicrobiales bacterium | reverse complement strand
CTTTCCGATGCCACCCGCGACGCCCGCGACTTTGCGATTGGTCGTGCTGCGCTGGAGCTTCTCTGGCGCTGAGTTCGGGTCAGGACTTGTCGGTTCGTCGAGTACGTCGTTTTCGCTCATGGCTTTGATGTTAAGCATCTCGAATGCAAAGCCGATATCGGGATGAACCCTCAGACGCGTCGATCTCCCAAGGGTTTACCCTTATTGTCTTCAGGCGAACTTCGTGCCAAACTCAGGTTCATCAACAAGCAACCACTAAGCGCAACCGTTCTTCGTTCCGACACCCCAGGTCGGCCACAACGACCCCTGCGACGTGACCCCGACGGTGCGTTGCTCGGAGGCGTGTGCAGTGGATTCGCTCGGCGTCTTGGTGCGCGAGCCCGAACGGTGAGACTGGTCACGGTGCTCTTGGCCGTGTTTTTCGCCTTGGGAATCGTGATCTATATGACGCTCTGGATACTCCTGCCGCGACGCGACGAGACTTCGTCCATCTTCACGAGGACCGTGAACGATCGGCGCGACAAGGAGATCCTCTTCGCCGTTTCCATCGCGGTGCTCACTTTGTTCATTGCCTTCATTACTATCGGAGTCGGACCTCCGGGCATCCTCTTGTGGTTCTTGGCTCTCTCGAGCCTCGAAGCCGTCATGGTGTGGCGAGGTGCTTCAGAAGCAGAACGAGACCACCTTCGTTTCATCTCCTCAGACCTCGCGAAGCTACGAGTTGGCCGCAACGACGGTTGGCGCGCCGTCGCCTTACGCACGGGCTTAGGGATTATTTTCATCATCTGGGGAATCTCACTCATGTCTCGCGTAAGCGGCGAGCACGGAGCCGCCGCCTACGTGCTCGCCGGCGCCGGCGCCCTAGTCCTGGGTCTCTTTGCGTTGTTCGCACCGTGGTGGATTCGTTCGGTTCAGGATCTCTCCATGGAACGACGAGCGCGCGTGCGCGCGCAGGATCGTGCCGACATGGCGGCGCACGTCCACGACTCGGTGATGCAGACGCTTTCTCTTATTCAGCGCTCCGCCAGTGACGCGAACGAGGTGACGCGACTGGCGAGACAACAGGAGCGAGACCTGCGAAGTTGGTTAGCCAATCCGGAAAAGTTCGGATCGCAATCGACAACCGCCGATACTCTTTCGCAGTCGATCCTTGACGTCGAAGGCGAGATTGAGGACAACTACGACGTCTCGGTGGACGCGGTCATAGTTGGCGATACGCCGACTGACGAAGCGGTACTCGCGTTGGTGGCTGCGTGCCGCGAGGCAATGTTGAACGCCGCCAAATGGTCCGGGGCACGAAGCGTCGCCATCTACGTCGAAGTAGAAGCCAAACAGATTTCTCTCTTCGTACGTGACCAAGGCTCCGGTTTCGATCTGGCTTCGGTCGCCCCCGACCGCCAAGGAATATCTGGTTCCATCGTCGAACGAATGCGTCGCCACGGTGGAACCGCCACCGTCACGAGTTCGCCGGGCGCCGGCACCGAAGTGGAATTGCGTCTACCTCGAGTTTCCCGTTCGACGTGACGTCCCAGCGACTGCCCACGGTCTTTCTCGTCGACGACCACGCCTTGATACGCTCGGGTCTTCGTGCCGAACTCTCCGGTCACGTGAATGTCGTGGGGGAGGCAGACGAAGTGGCCGCGGCGATCGAGATAATCCTCGAGCGCTCGCCGGACGTCGTCTTGCTCGACGTCCACATGCCCGACGGCGGCGGGCTCGCGGTCCTGCGGGCGGTGACCAAGGAGCAGCCTGAGGTCAAGTTCCTTGCACTCTCGGTTTCCGACGCCGCGGAGGACGTCATCGCGGTCGTGCGGGCGGGCGCGCGCGGCTACGTCACCAAGAACATCGAGGGACCAGAATTGGTCGAGGCAATCGTCCGCACCGCCGCGGGCGACGCAGTGTTTTCGCGCCGTCTCGCCGGCTTCGTGCTCGACGCCTTCACGAATCGCCCAAATGACGGATTGTCCGCGCCGTCGTTAGACCCCGAGCTCGACCAACTCACGCCCCGCGAGATCGAGGTGCTGCGCCTCATTGCGAGGGGCTACTCGTATCGTGACATCGCCGAGCAACTCTGCATCGCGGTAAAGACGGTCGAGAGCCACGTGTCGGCCGTCTTACGCAAACTTCAGCTCTCGAATCGCTACCAGCTCACCAACTGGGCCACCGAACGACACCTCCTCTAGATCGGACCACAAGGGGTTTCCACCAGTTTTCCCGACGTTTCGAGTTCGTTGCGGTGTCCTGTAACGAGTACGCGACCAACGGACACTGTCTAGTGGTGGCGACTTTGGTCAGTGTGGACCCGTTCGCCCGTAATCTGAAGCGACAGCTGACGTCGCTTCTCGAAGTCAGTAAAGGGGCACAGTGATCGGTCTACTCTTCATCGGTTTCGTGGCGGGGATCATTGCGGGCATCTCGCCCTGCATCCTGCCAGTGTTACCCGTGGTCCTGGTGGGCTGGACTGCTCCGGTCGAAGACGTGGAACACCCGTTTCGCGCTCGTCGACGTCGTTCGGCCACGGTGATCGCCGGACTCATCATCAGTTTTAGCCTGATCATCGCCGCCGGATCGGCTGTGCTCAGTGCGCTCGGTCTGCCCCAAGACCTCCTGCGCGACGTCGGCATTGGCCTCCTGATCCTGTTCGGCATTGGTCTGCTCGTTCCCCAAATAGAACGGCTTCTCGAGCGACCCTTCGCGCGGATCCGCGGACGCACGCCCAATGGCAATGGTTCGGCCTTCGTACTGGGCCTCGGACTCGGTGCCGTCTTCGTACCGTGCGCCGGACCAGTGCTCGCCGCCATTTCGGTGCTGGGGGCACGTCACCACGTCAGCTTCTACAGCGTGTTGCTAAGCCTCTTCTTCGGCGCCGGGGCCGCACTGCCGCTCTTTGCGATCGCCTTGACCGGAGACCGACTCATCGAGAAGAACCGTCGACTGTCACTACGGGCGAGGAAACTTCGTCCGGTCGCGGGCGTTCTGTTGATCCTCATGGCCTTGGGCATCATCTTTAACACGTTCAGCGGCATCCAGAAATTCGTTCCTGGCTACACCAACGCATTACAGCAACACGTGGAAGGGAACAAATTCACTTACGAACAATTGCGCAGTCTCAGCCAAAGTCCGACCAACGACGGTTCCCTCGCCACGTGCGAGAGCGTCGCCGCGACCCAGCCCGTCGCCAACTTACAGAAGTGCGGTACCGCACCCCAGTTCGTCGGGATAGTGAAGTGGCTCAACACCAAGGGAGACGAGCCGCTCACACTCACGGGGCTTCGCGGCCGGGTCGTGCTCGTCGATTTCTGGACCTACTCGTGCATCAACTGTCAACGGTCCTTGCCTCACGTCGAGGCATGGTACGCGCGATACCACAAGTATGGGTTTGACGTCGTTGGTGTCCAGGCACCGGAATTCGCCTTCGAACACGTGATCAGTAACGTAAAGAGTGCCGCCAAGAATCTCGGCGTGAACTACCCCATCGCCGTGGACAACAACCTGGCGACGTGGACCGCCTACAGCAACGAGTACTGGCCCGCCGAGTATCTCGTCGACGCCAAAGGCGTTATACGCCACGTCGACTATGGAGAGGGCAACTACGGCCAAACCGAGTCGCTCATCCGACAACTGCTCGTCGCGGCAAACCCCACCGAGAAACTCCCCCCGCCGACCAGTGTCGCGAACCTCACCCCGACTCAAGAAACGAGTCCCGAGTCGTACCTGGGCTACGACTACGAGTCCGAATCCTATTTGGTCGGTAGTCAATTGAGCCAGAATCAGGACGCGCTCTATCACTCACCGTCGAACATCCCGGTGGGTAATTTCGCCATGTCGGGCGAGTGGTATTCGGGTCCCCAGGAGATCACGGCGGTCTCTGACGCTAAGGTCAACATCAATTTCCAGGCGAACGACGTCTACCTCGTCATGAGCGGTGACGGCACGATCACCGAGACGTTGAACGGCAGGACCTACAAGACAGTCTCGGTCTCGGGCTATCCGCGCCTCTACACCTTGTTCAAGAACAAGAGCGACGTGAACGGGCTTCTCGGACTCTCGTTCTCCAAGGGTCTCGAAGCGTACGACTTCACGTTCGGTTGATCCGAAATCTCCCTCGCGCGCCGAAGTGACCCCGCTCGCGTTCGAGCAGCGATGGTCATTGTCGGGGCGGCACGATCCAAGTGTGACTTGACCGTAGTGAAATCCACGGCGGTATTACGAATGGCCGGAGGGCTCGAGCCGACGTCAGTCCCTAGACCGTAAAAAGACGGCTGGGCCCCACCCAACGGTGAGGCCCAGCCGGTCTACGAACGACCGCTTACTTCAGCCAGCTCGGAATTGGAGCGATTGTCCAATTCGACGAATTCAGAGGACTCCCCGCAAAGGGGGTCGTCGTGAACACAGTCTTGGTCACAGTCACGCTGTTGGGCGCGAGAGACCCGTTCGAATTGACCGTCGCAATCGCACCACCCTGCATACCTTGGTGGTTGCCGTTGGTGTAGCGCAACGGCGTAATCGCGGGCGTGTCAAGCGTCGTCGAGGTCAATGCCTTCACGAAGCCACCTCGAGTCACGTTCTTTCCTTCGGCACGAAGCGTCTCCACGAACGCGAGAGCCTGGCCAGCACCGTAAAGCTCGTTGAACGACATCACAGTCGATGCGTTGAACTTCGGGAAGTCGGCGGGATCTTCCTCGAGCACCTTACGGACCCAAGGAACCCAAGGGTCAGCGTTGTCAGTCGTCGATGGGAAGTAACTCGTCGTTACCGCACCTGCCTCGAGCGGCGTGTTCACCGACAGCGGGTCCGAACCAATGGACGTGATGATCCACTGAGGCGAATACCCCAGTGCGTGAGCCGTGGCGAGGATGCCGTACGTGAAACCTGGCACTGAGTAGAGCACGACCACCGGAACCTTGTTCTGCGCCAACGTGGAGACGTCGGCGGTGATGTCACTCGTCGAACCAGAAATCGCGTCAGCCGCGTTGTAGGTCAGGTTGTCCGCGGACGGGATGGTGACGCCGCCGTCTTCAAGACCTTGAAGCCCAGTGGCTCCGACGTCGTCGTTCTGGCCAATGAAACCGATCGTGTCATTGGGGTAATTGGCCTTGATGTACTTGGCAAAGATCTTGCCCTCGGCGACGTAGCTCGTCTGGTACCCGAAAAGTTCGGGGAACGAGGAGGGCTGGTTCCACTCAATGGAGCCAGAACTTACGAACAGCTGCGGCACACCGTTCTGTCGCAAGTAACCCATGACACTCATCTCAGCGGCGGTGCCCAGCGAGCCGACGGTAGCAAAGACGTGATCCTGGGCGACCAATTGCTGATTGTTGCTCAACGGCGTCGTACTGGCGCCCGCCGTGCAGCCAAGACCGTAGGCAGCGAGGCCGTAGCAGTCATCAAGACGTATGTACTTGATCTTGCGTCCGTTGACGCCGCCCAACTTGTTGACGTACTTGAACACCGCGTTCGCGGCCGCCGAGACCGACGCGTAACTCGCGGCGATGCCCGATAGCGGTACTGAGGCGCCGATCGTGATGCTGGTCGCAGTCACGCCTGGCGTCGAAGTTGATGCGCCAGCGTTCGCACCGATCAGACCCGTTGAAGCGGTCGCCAGTGCCAATGTCGAACTGCACAGCAGCGCGGCGACACGACGATTCCTCTTTCCGATTTTCATTGTCCCCCCATTAGTTAATGCTTGATTTGATGCGTAGCGTAAAGTTACTCGCCAGTAGAAACAGGCGCAACTCGCCGAGCAGATTTGACAAAAAAGCGAATTCGGCGGCCCAATCCAGCGATGCCGTGAGGAGCGAAGAGCATCGTCAGGATGAGAAGAACTCCGAAGATGATTCCCTGCATATTGGCGCCGAGATTGGAAGTGGGATTGATTCCGGTCAAGGAGTTCAAGTGGCTGATCAAATTTGTGCTGAACGCGTAAATGATCCCCCCGATAACCGCACCACTCAACGTGCCGATGCCACCCAAGACCATCAACGTGAGCAACGTGATCGACAACGTGAGCGGGAACGCGGAAGGATTCACGGTGGCGTTAAGAAGCACGTAGACCGAGCCACCGAGACCGGCGAACGCGGCCGACACCACGAAGGCAATGGTCCTCGTACGCGGCAGGTTGATGCCGACCAATTCGGCCGCGACGTCATTATCACGCACCAAGCGCATGGCTCGACCAGTGTGACTGTGAAAGAGGTTCGCCATGAAGAAGAAGGCCACGCCGGCTACAGCCACGGCGAGGTCCGCGGTCCACTGAGCGTTCGCGTTAATGGTGGCGTTCTGGCCCGAGAAGAACCCTAGGAACCAGTGAGGTGTCGTCAACGTATTGAAGAACAAGCCGCCTTCGCCTCCAGTTACCGACGTGTAGTTCTGAGCAATGGGAGATATCGCGGCTGAAAAAGCGAGGGTCATGCCGGCCAAGTAGGGCCCGCTCAGGCGAGTGGACGGAATCGCGATGATCAAGCCGCTCATGGCCCCGATTAGGGTCGCCAAGAAGAAGGTCACAATCAACGGCGTCGAACCGTGATGAGCCGCCCAGATTCCAGTGGCGTACGCACCGACGGCCATGAACCCGGAATTGCCGAGTGAAATTTGTCCGCTCCATCCCACGAGCCAAC
>JBEKWQ010000096.1:0-6641 GCA_049512875.1 Acidimicrobiales bacterium | reverse complement strand
TCAGCGAGGTCAGGACGACCCACGCTCTCGAGGAACAAGGTGTCACCGGTAAATATGGCGTCGTGGCCCAATTGGTACATGGTCGAGCCCTCCGTGTGGCCCGGCACGCTCACTGAGGACACCGTCAGCGCAACGCCCGCGGCCAGTTCGATGGCTCGTCCGTCGCTGAGAGGCTCGAACGCGAAGTCGAAGGCGTCCGCCGGGTTCAGCCAGAGCGTGGCCCCCGTTGACGCGCTGAGATCGCGTGCACCACTGAGATGATCCGCGTGCAAGTGCGTGTCGAGTACGTGCGAGATGGTCCAACCGTGTTCCTTCGCGACCGCCAGATACTGCTCGAGGTCGCGCGAAGGGTCTATCACGAGGGCACTCTCACCGGCTCCGATCAGGTACGAAAGGCAGCCCTTCCCACGCCGGCGGATCTGGACGACCGTGGCGCCGCCGAAATTCCCCTCCACGTGGTCATAAGTCGTCGCCCAGGCGGACATGCCGCCCTCAAGCACACGGCTCGCGATGCCCAGCTTGGCGAGGATCTCGGCTCCTTGTTGAGCGCGCGCACCTTTGGCACAGATCAAGACGAGGTCCTTGTCGCGGGGGATCTCGTGGACGAGTGACGGAAGCCTCGAGAGGGGAAGGTTGTGAACCCCGGGAATCTGCCAGTCGGCAACTTCGTCGGGATCACGAACGTCAATCATGTAGAGCGAGGGGTCAGTGTCGAGTCGTGGCGTAAGTTCGGTGGTACTGATGAAGGAAATAAGGTCAGATGCCACAGTGAAAGTGTAGGGGCAGGTCGCTCCTGACGAGGTTCGTCAACGTACAGAAAAGGCTCAAAATGGCAGATTTGGTGAACGTGGACGTCGCACAAGCCCGTGACCTGGTGGCGGGGGGTGCGTTGCTGCTTGACGTACGCGAAGACGCAGAGTTCGATCTCGGTCACGCCCCCGGTGCACTTCACGTTCCTCTGGCCGACGTCCCTGATCAACTTGCCGAGCTCGCCAAGGACCGTCAGATCGTTTGCGTCTGTCGCTCCGGGGGACGCTCGGCTCGGGCCGCAAACTTCCTCATGGAAAATGGTTTCAACGTGGTCAACCTCGAGGGCGGCATGACCGCCTGGGCCGAAAGCGGCGCACCGCTCGAATCAGACGACGGTAACCCCGTCATTGGCTGACGACTACTGCCCGGTTCATCATCCAACATCTCAAAGGCCTGCGAGTTCACTGCGACCGAGGAATGTCTCACGCGTAACCCAAGGCGCCTCGGGTCGAAAAGACGCTTCGGCACTTGAAGGAGAGTGGACCGTGCGCCATGGCGTCAACATGAAGGGACGTCATCGCCGACACGAAGCAGAACTCGTCGAGGAAGAATTGCGGTTCTTTGACGCACCCCGGTGCCCGCACCCGGTGCGTGTCACAGGCGTATTCGACCACGCCGGCCTCCACGGCGTCTTGGCGGGTAATCCCGGTGGAGTCTGGTCGAGGCTCGACCATGCGCTTGCGCGTCGGCCAGTCGGCTTTGACCTAGAACTCTAGAAACTGAGCAACGGCGCAAAACGCCGTACTGGTGTCGCCTTTGGTGAGACAGTGGAGGACCTCTGTCACGATCTCGTGGACATCGGGAGCCTGCCACCTAATTTACTGCAACGTACGGAATGGTCATGGCTTTTCTCAACAAAAAGTCTAAAAAGCAGTCCCAACGGGATTCGAACCCGTGCCTCCACCTTGAGAGGGTGATGTCCTAGGCCACTAGACGATGGGACCCTGAAGGCGACCAACGTCGAAACGTCCATCGCATTCGCTCGGGGGCAAGGACTCGAACCCTGAATAACTGGACCAGAACCAGTTGTGTTGCCAATTACACCACCCCCGAAGGGCTTGGCAATCTTATAGGAACGGCGAAAGGTGCGCCAGACGTCTACTGATTCGATGAAGCAACACGGGCAAGTCCGGACGTCGATTACAACTTGTGGTACACCTTGGGCGCACCGGTGGTCCACGAACTGAGTCGGCCGTAACCGACGACGCGGCCCACGCCGACCTCGAAGGTCTCCTTCAGGTAGTACCGCCAGAGCGAGTGCTTGATCGTCGGCGAATTGGGCACGGGCGACGGGACGGGTTTTAGCCCTTCGGACGACGAGATCGCCATCGCGCGGTACTCGTGAAAGGGATCGGTCACCGTGATCACCGTCACCAGGTGGTGCGCCTTTAACACCGGCAACGCGGTCGAGACGTTCTGCCACGTGTCGTCACCGTAACCCTGGAGGATGTCGGCCTGGGGCACGCCGTGTTGTTCTAAGTACGCGGCGGACACCCCCGACTCGGTGAAGTTGTCACCGGGACGGTTCCCGCCGGTGACGACCACCCAGGGGGCGCGATGCTCTCGGTACAGGTGCAGCGCGTGATTGAGTCGAGCCTGGAGTTCGGGCGACGGCACGCCGTTGTCCTCGGTCGTGCCAAAGACGAGGATCGCCTGGGCCTTCGCGTTCGAGTGCTCGTGTCCGGTGAGCCAGATCTGCACGAAGGTGACCGCGAAGTAGAGCACGATCACGCTCAGCACGAGCGAGATGACGCGCAGGACGATTTTGATCGGACCGAAGATCAAGCCGACGCCCGGTCCAATGCTTCGCGCAGTCGGCGAAGCGAGGTCTCTCGACCGAGGATCTCGAGGGACTCGAAGAGAGGCGGGCCCACGAGCGTGCCCGTCACCGCGCACCGAATGGGTGCCTGGGCCTTTCGAAGGTTGAGACCGAGCGCCTCACCGATCTCGACGAACTCTCGGTGCAAGGTCGCCGCGTCCCACGAGGCCACCTCCAGGCGTTCAATGCTGAGTGCGAGCAGGGCCTGGCCGAGTGGGTCCTCGCCGATGGACTTCGCGAACGCCGCCTCGTCGTAGACGAGGGGACCCGCGAAGAAGAAGGCCACCATGGCGGGCACCTCTCCCAAGGTCGCCACGCGCTCGTGGATGAGCGGCGCGACACGTGCGAAGAGCGCCTCGTCGAATTGCTCGGCGCTCCAGGGCGGTTCGCGGTCACTCGGCTTCCACGCGCAGTCCCACGGTCGCACCCACGGGGCGCACGCGTCGACGAAGTCTTCGGGGCCAAGCGCACGGAGGTACTCACCGTTCATGTGGGTCATCTTCTTCACGTCAAAGAACGCCGGTGAGTGCGAGACGTCCTCTAAGCGGAACTGCTCGATCATCTCGCGAAGCGGGACGATCTCTGCGTCCTCTCGCGGACTCCAGCCGAGCAGGGCGAGGTAGTTCACGAAGGCCGACGAGAGAAAGCCCTGGTCCCGGTACGACTCGGTGGCGACGGGGTCCTTGCGCTTCGAGAGTTTCTTTCGTTGTTCGTTCACGAGCAGTGGTAGGTGCGCGTACGAAGGCAGCGCCACGTGTGACGTGGACACGTCGATGAGTGCCTCCCACAGCAGCATCTGCTTGGGGGCGTTGGACAGGAGCTCCTCACCGCGGATGACGTGGGTGATTTCGTCGGTGCGGTCGTCGGTCACGTTCGCGAGTGCGTAGAGCACGACGCCCGAGGACTTCGCGACGACGAAGTCCTCAATGGTGGCGTTGGCGAAGTCGACGTCGCCGCGGATCAGGTCGGGGACAATCGTGTGGCCCTCGCGGGGTGTCTTGAAGCGCAACGCGGTATTGGGTCCACGTTCGAGTCCACGGCTTCGACAGAACCCGTCGTAGCCGGGCGTCTTGTTCTCACCCTTTCGCGCGGCCAATTCCTCGGGCGTGCAGTCGCAGTAGTAGAGGTAGCCACCAGCCAACAACGTCGCGAGCGAGTGCGCGTGCGCGGGGGCGTTGTCGCTCTGGCGAAAAGGACCCTCGTCGAGGTCGAGCCCGAGCCAGGCCATGGCCGAGATGATGCCGTCGACCCATTCCTCGCGATTACGACTCTCGTCGGTGTCTTCGATACGCAAGATGAACACGCCCTCGGGGTCGTGACGCGCCACGAACCAATTGAAGAGGGCCGACCTCGCCGAACCCACGTGGAAGAAGCCAGTGGGCGAGGGTGCGAAGCGGACCCGCGGTCCGGCCACCAACTACTCCTCGAGTGAGATGGCGCCGTTCGGGCAACTCTCGACGGCTTCGCGCAAACGCTCGTTGAACTCGGGGCCGGGATTCTCGTTCAGGACGTACATGAAACCGTCGTCGCGCACTTCAAAGATCTCGGGGGCGATGCCCATGCACACGGCGTTACTCGAGCACAGGTCGTAGTCAACAATGACCTTCATCACGACTCCTTCGTTTTCCCTCCATCGTACTAGTGGGTCCCCACCGGTAGGAACAGCACAGCGCAACGTGCGTATGCTCGTATCGGACAAAGGAGGGCAATGGAAAAGCGAACAATCGGTTCTCTCGACGTCACCGTGGTGGGTCTGGGATGCAACAACTTTGGTACTCGACTCGACCAGAAGGCCACCACGAACGTCGTGCGCGCGGCGCTCGACGCGGGCGTCAACTTCTTTGACACGGCCGACATCTACGGGGGAACGAAGTCCGAGGTCATGCTGGGTAAGGCCCTGGGAAAGCGTCGTCGCGACGTGGTGATCGCGACCAAGTTCGGGATGCCCATCGACGACACGCACTTCGGCGCCAAGCCCAGTTACGTGCGGGCCGCCTGCGAGGACTCGTTACGCCGACTCGGCACCGATCACATCGATCTCTATCAACTGCACTACCCCGACCAGACGGTACCGATCGGCGACACCCTCGCGGCACTGCAGGGCCTCATCGCCGAGGGCAAGGTGCGCGAGATCGGCTGTTCGAACATGAGCGCCGTCCAACTGAAGGAGGCCAAGATCGCCGCGGGAACGAGGGCCGCCTTCGCGTCGGTCCAGAACCAGTACTCGCTGCTCGCGCGCGAACCCGAGCACGACGGAGTCCTCGAGGCCTGTGAGGAACTGCACCTCGGGTTCCTGCCCTTTTATCCGCTCGCCAACGGACTTCTCACGGGCAAGATCCGTCCCGGCGAACCGCCGCCCCAAGGCACCCGACTCGCCTCGATGCCCTCAGATCGCAGCGCCCACTGGCTCAGCGTCGAACTCCAACAACGCGTCGCGACGCTGCTCGAGTACGCCGAGGAGATCGGCGTGCCCCTGCTCACGCTGGCCTACTCCTGGTTGCTCAGTCACCGCCAATTGAGTTCAGTCATCGCGGGTGCTTCCACGCCCGAGCAGATCCGTGCGAACGCGGCCGCCGCCGTTACCCTCGACGACGCCGTCATCGCGAAACTGAACGAGCTCACTGCTTGACTGGAACTAGTTCGACCTAGCGAGGATTCTGTGGCCAAGCCAAACCAGCACGCTCTCGACGGTTTCGAGAAATCGTCCTTTCACGCCGAGGGACAAACCCACGACCTCTATCGCGCGGGTAGCGGACCCGCGGTGATCGTCATCCACGAGGTGCCGGGCATCACGCCGCTCGTGGCGGCCTTTGGCCAAAGGGTCGCCGCCGCTGGCTTCACGGCCGTGCTGCCGAACCTCTTTGGGAACGCCGGTGAGGAGGTCACCGTGCCCTACGCCCTTCGGATGATGCTGCGCGGTTGCGTGAGTTCGGAGTTCCTGCTGTTCGCCACCAACAGGACCAGCCCCATCACCAAGTATCTGCGAGCCCTGGCCATCCACGAGCACGCCGTGTGCGGCGGACCCGGCGTGGGTGCGGTGGGGATGTGTCTCACGGGCGGTTTCGCGCTGGCGATGAGCGTGGATGACGTCATGCTCGCGCCGGTCCTCAGTCAGCCCTCGATGCCGCTTCCCGTCAGCAAGTCGCGTCGAAGCGACCTCGGTCTCAGTGACGCCGACCTCGCGGTGGTGAAGGATCGCGTGAACGACGGACTGTGCGTGATGGGCCTGCGCTTTACGGGTGACAAGGCGTCGCCCGCCGAACGCTTCACCCGACTGCGCCAAGAACTCGGCGACAACTTCATTGGCGTGCAGATCGACTCGTCGGAGACCAACCCGTGGGGTTACCGCAAGGCTGCGCACTCGGTGCTCACCGAGGACTACTCGGACGCCGAAGGTTCGCCGACGAGAAAGGCCCTCGAGGACGTCCTCGAGTTCTTCGCCTCGCGACTCAAGACGTCCTCGTCCTAGCCGGTCTTGACGGTGGCGAGGATCTTGGTGAGCGTGTCCTTGGCGTCCCCGAAGATGAGGGTGGTCTTGGGGTTATAAAGCAACTCGTTCTCGATGCCCGCGAAGCCCGGACGCATCGAGCGCTTAAGGAACAGGACGTTCTCGGCGAGGTCGGCGTGGATGATGGGCATGCCGTAGATGGGCGACGTCTTGTCGTCGACCGCCGCGGGGTTCACCGTGTCATTGGCCCCCACCACGAGTGCCACGTCGGCCGTTGCGAGCTCGGCGTTCGCCTCGTCCATCTCGATGAGTTGCTCGTAGGGCACGTTGGCTTCGGCGAGCAACACGTTCATGTGTCCGGGCATCCGACCCGCGACGGGATGTATCGCGAAGAAGACCTCGATGCCTTTGTGTTCGAGCTCCTCGGCGAGTTCGCGCACGACGTGCTGGGCCTGGGCGACGGCCAGACCGTAGCCCGGGATGATCACGACACGACTGGCGTAGTTCAACATCACGCCCGCGTCCTCGGGGCTGCCCGAGCGCACACTGCGGCCGTCGTCGCGC
>JBEKWQ010000095.1:0-8360 GCA_049512875.1 Acidimicrobiales bacterium | reverse complement strand
GTGCACCGGACTGAATCGAGCCGAGCCGGCCATCTGGGCCTGGATGGAATTCGCCGCCTTGCCGTTGAAGAATCCCGGATTCGAAAGTTTCTGTAAGCCCGCGTAAAGGAACGTGACACCGAGAAAGAGACGCAGCGGCACAAGCGCCCACTCGGCGAGCAACCAGGACCGAACGGGCGGTCGCTTCGAGGTACTCGAAGCGTGCGGACGTCGGGAAGGTTTTTGCACCGCGTGGGTGTGCGCGTGTTTGGCCACGCACAATGCTGCCACAGAAAAAAACGGTTACGACTTCCAGGGGACAAGTGTTTATGAGATGTTTACGTTCTTCGATGCGCCAACGTCCCCGATTCATCAATTCGTAAGGAAGTGCACGCACGCACTGGTCGTCGCGGAGTAATCAGCAAGAATGAATGAATGCTCGACGCTTCGATTGCGACATTCATCGTGGACAAGATCCAAAGTCTCCCTTCGGGCCTCGTCTACACGGTCGTAGCGTTCTTGGTCTTCGGTGAGGCCGCGCTCTTCATCGGCTTCGTGTTGCCGGGAGAGACCTCGGTGATCATCGCGGGCGTCGTCGCGAGCCAAGGACGCGTCAACATCGTCGCGCTCTGTGTACTCGTCGTGGTCGCCGCAATTCTCGGTGACTCAGTGGGTTACTTCGTCGGCCAACGGTGGGGCGCGCGCCTGCTGGAGATGAAGTTGTTCCAGCGACGGCGAGAAGACGTGGACCGAGCGATCGAAGGACTGCGCCGACGTGGACCCTTCTACGTCTTCTTAGGAAGGTTCACGGCGTTCCTGCGCGCCGTGATGCCCGGGCTCGCCGGATTGAGTCGAATGCAGTACGGGCGCTTCCTGATCGCGAACGCGTCGGGCGCGATCGCCTGGGGCGTCGCCTTCTCGTTACTCGGTTACTTCGCGGGCACTGCGCTCACCAAGATCGAAAAGTACGCCAGCTGGGCCGGAATCGCCGTGCTGGTCGTACTCGTAGCGGTGATCGTCACCATCTACTTCGTGCGGCGGGGTCGTGACCTTGAACGAGAGCGCGGACCTCGTTAGGCCAACGCTTCCAGCACGTCATTTCCCGCGCCGACTCGCCACGCTCCACCGTGTCGCACGAGGAGTCCATTCCTCGCCGCGGTGGGACCCTTGCCCTTCACCAGCGCGCGCAGGTAGATCTCGGTGACGCCGCTCGTCAGAGCCTGCGCGAGCGCGACCGGGTCGAGGTCGACGGTGCGGGTTTCGCGAACCAGACGTGGCCCCACGTCGTCGTCAGCGCTTAGGTCGGCGATGATTCGTTGCACCTGGGACGAGGCGCTCGCGTAGTCGAGTTGGGCCCGACGACGCCACGGCGGCGCAGTCCCCTCGAGGAAACCGCGACGAAGAATTTCGTCAGAATCGGCGAAGAGCACGATTCCGTCAACATCGCCGCCCAACGTCGAGACGACCCGGCGCACGTACTGCACTGCGCGAGGCGCGACCCAGGGCAGCAGCCACGCTTCGAGACCCAACCACGCCGGCCAGGCCGCACCGATCGTCGCCACGCTCACGCGCATCCCGAGGGACTTCGCGTAGCGCACCACCGCGAGGTAGCGCGCGAAGGCGACCTCGTCGAACTGATCGCGGTGCGGTTCGAGGCGAGCCCACTCGAGCCCGAGACGCACCCCGTCCAGTCCCCAGGGAGATTGTCGGTGAGAAACACGTGGCGGGTTCGTAGGGCCGGTCGAATCCTCCCTCGACGCTGTAACCCTCGAGCGTGGCGAGAACGCGGGGACGGGTGGTCACGGCGACAGTTTCGCACGTTGGTACGTCGCGTCTCCACTAGCGTCACTCTCGGTGCCCCGGGGCACGAGTAAAGGAGATCTCATGGCGAATGAAGTACTGCGCGAACGACGCGGGCACGTCGAAATACTCACCATCAACCGACCCGAAGCGCGCAACGCAATGAATCGTGCGGCCGCGCTCGCTCTGAGCGACGCGCTCGACGACTGCGAAACCAACGACGACATCTGGGTCGTGGTCTTGACGGGCGCGGACAACAAGGCCTTCTCGGCGGGCATGGACCTGAAGGCCTACGCGACCGGGGAATTCCCCATCACCGAGAAAGGTTTCGGGGGGATCACTAAGCGCAACTTCCCTAAACCGCTTATCGCGGCGGTGAACGGTTCAGCGCTCGCTGGTGGCTTCGAGATGATGATCAGCTGTGACATTGTGATCGCCGCAGACCACGCGAAGTTCGGAATACCCGAGGCGCAGCGAGGACTGATCGCGGGCGCGGGCGGGCTCATCCGCCTGCCCAAGCGCGTGCCACTGGCGGTCGCCTACGAGATGGCCCTCACCGCCGACCCCATTGACGCGCAGCGCGCCTACGAACTCGGACTCGTCAATCGCGTCGTCCCCGGTGAGCACGTCCTCGACGCCGCAATCGCGCTGGCCGAACGCATCGCGAAGAACGCGCCACTGGCCGTGCGCACCTCCAAGCGCGTCATGCGCGAGGCCGTCGAGCTCAACGAAACCGAAGCGTGGGTTCTCAACGACGAGGCCTTCGGCGTCATCGGACGCAGTGCCGACGCCATGGAGGGCGCGATCGCCTTCGCCGAGAAGCGCGAACCCAACTGGCAGGCAAAGTAGATGAATCAATTCGTGCTCGCGTCCGGGCATCAGCTTCAACTCGCTTCGGGTCTGAGCACACTACGGCTCACCTTGCACGTGCTCGCCGCGTCAGTCTGGGTGGGCGGGCAGTTCGTGGTACTCGGCCTGTTGCCCACGGTCCGCGAGTTCGGCGAAGGCGCCCCGCGAAAGATCGCCCAAGCCTTCGGCCGACTCAGTTGGCCGGCCTTCTGGCTGCTGGTCGCGACCGGGGTCTGGAACTACCTGGCGATCAACCACGCGAACGCCACGCCGAGTTGGAACGCGGCCTTTGGCGTGAAGATGCTCATGGTCGTCGTCGCGGGCGCGGGCACGTTTCTACACACCAAGGCCACGACCGCGAAGAGCCGCGGGATCTACGCGGGCGTGGGCGCGCTCGCTTCGATCGCGGCCCTCGTGCTCGGCGTGGCGATCGCGGGTTAATGCAGGTGGTATACGAGCGCTGAGCTCACGGCGGCCGCGACCACCACCACCGGGAACGGCGCCTTGGCAAAGAGCGCCGCAAGCGCGACCGCGAGTCCCGCGAGACGGTGATCGAGAACGATATGGGTCTTGGTCACGAGTCCCTCGGCGACCACGAGTGCACTCAGCAAGGCAATCGGGATCAGGGCGTTGATGCGCTGGAGCCGAGCGTTGGCGATCCACCTCTCAGGGATGCTGTGGCCGACGTACTTGATGGCAAAACAGAGGGCGCTCGTTCCGATCAGCACCACCCAGAGCGTGGTGGCGCTCACCTCGCACGCCACCCGAAGGCCACGGCGACAAGCACCGAGGCGATAATCGGCAGACCGGCGGGAAGCCAAGGCGTCACCACGAGGGCGAAGGCCATCGCGCTCGCGGCGACGACGCGAAGGAACGGCGTCGTGAGTCGCGGCCACACGAGCCCGAGGAACGCCGCGGGCACGGCGGCGTCGAGACCCCACGACGCCGGGTTGCCGAGCGACTTCGCGCCGTAGGCACCCAGGAAGGTGAACACGTTCCAAAAGACGAAGACGCCGGTGCCCGTGAGCCAGAAGCCACAACGCATGGCCTTCGTCCCGCGCGATGCTTGGGCGAGGGCGACGCCCGTGGATTCGTCGATCGTGATCTGGGCCGCGGCGACGCGCTTGAGCCCTTTCACCTTCACGATCGGCGCCATCTGGATGCCGTAGAGGGCGTTGCGCGTGCCGAGCATGGCGGCCGCAGCGATGGCGCTGATTCCCGCGCCGCCCGAGGCGACGACGCCCACCGCGGCGAACTGACTCGCCCCGGTAAAGGTAAGCAGCGAGAACAGACAGCTCTGCAAGACCGAAAATCCCGCCGCCACGCTCGCCGCGCCAAAGGCCACCCCATAGAAACCAACGGTCAACGACACGCTCAGCGCGTCACGCACGGTGGCCGAGGGTGCTCTGGTCATCGTTGCATTCTGGCCCACGCCGGACCAAGAACCCAGCGCCACCTGGGCTGCACCGCCCCTGGCTCTGGAGAGTACTGTGTCGATACGTGCGGTAAAGGAGAAGACAGTGTTCTTAGGCGAGATTTTTGGACCCGACTTGCTGATCGTGGTCATCGTGGTAGCGGTGCTGGTCTTCGGCGGCGCGGCCATTCCCAAGTTGGCCCGTAACCTCGGCTCGGCGAAGACCGAGTTCGAAAAGGGTCTCAAGGCCGGCAAGACCGGCAGCGACACCACCCAAGCGTCCGACGAGTCGGCCAAGGCCAGCGAGACCAAGCCCGAGGCCGACAAGTAGACCTTCGTGGACGTCGTTGAACTCGCCGATCGCCTCTGGCGTGGCGAGGCCTCGATCAGCGAACATCACCCGATCATCTTTGGGGGCGCGCTCGCCGAGATCACCGACGGCGTAGCCTTCCTTCCCACCTTCGGAAACTGTTCGGCCTTTGCGACCGACGACGGCCTGTTCATGGTCGACACCGGCTCGTCGTTCACCGCACCCACGATGCACGCGGAACTTCGTCGTTGGTCGAGCGATCGGCTGAACACCGCGGTCTTCTCACACGGTCACGTCGACCACGTCTTTGGCGTCGGACTTTTTGAGGCCGAGGCCGAGAAGAACCAGTGGCGAGCCCCCCGCGTCATTGCCCACGAACACGTCCCGCGACGCTTCGAGCGCTACGTCATGACCGCGGGCTACAACCAGGTCGTCAACCGACGCCAGTTCGGGCTGAAGGACCTCGTCTGGCCCACGGCCTACCGGTACCCCGACGAGACCTACGTCCACGAGCACCACGTCAACGTCGGTTCGCTCCAAGTGCACCTGCGCCACGAGAAAGGCGAGACCGACGACGCGACCGTCACGTGGATCCCCGATAAGAAGGTGCTCTGCACCGGGGACCTCTTCGTGTGGTCGAGCCCGAACGCCGGCAATCCCCAGAAGGTCCAGCGTTACCCGCGCGAATGGGCCCAGGCCCTGCGGCGAATGGCCACACTCGACGCGAAGTTCCTCCTGCCCGGACACGGGCTTCCCATCATTGGACCCGAGCGCATCCACCAGGCGCTCACCGAGACCGCCGAGTTCCTCGAGAGCCTCGTCGAACAAACACTCGCGATGATGAACGCGGGCGCCCGATTGAGCGACATCGTGCGTTCGGTCGAAGTGCCGGCTCATCTGGCGGACCGACCATTCCTCCAGCCCGTCTACGACGAGCCGGAGTTCATCGTGCACAACATCTGGCGTCTCTACGGTGGCTGGTGGGACGGCAATCCCGCCACCTTGAAGCCCGCCACCGACCGGCGCGTCGCGAAAGAAATCGCCGAGCTCTCGGGAGGCGCCGGGCGCCTCGCCGATCGGGCCGTCGCACTGATGCAAGACGGATCAGACGAGCACGAACGTCTCGCGGGCCACCTCATCGAGATGGCCTGGCTCGCGGCGCCCGAGGATCCGGGTATCGCCGCGTCGCGCCAGCGGATCTTTAGTGAGCGCGCCGAGCGGGCCAGTTCGACCATGGCCAAGGGCGTCTTTAACTGGGCCGCGCGCGAGAGCACCGGCGACGAGTACTAGGTCACTATCCCCAACGGGGATGAGGGGTTTCACAATTTTGTGAGGTCTACGACTTTCAAAACTGAGTAGTCTCGTGATGTGCAAACACCCGCCCTGCCCCCACAGGGTGCAACGGTCCGTGCGCGCCGGTGGCGCCGTCTAGGGCGAACCGTTGCACTCCCCTTGGCCGCGCTCGCCCTGTCGGGTTGTACCGTGCCAACCTTTGGGGTTACTCCCGGGGCGACGTCGAGTTCCAAGTCGGTCTTTCACCTCTGGCAGTGGTTCTCGATTCTCGCGGTCGTGATCGGTGGTTTCGTCTGCCTCCTGATCCTCTACGCGGTGCTGCGTTATCGGCGCCGCAGTGACAACATCCCGCGCCAGAGCCAGTACCACATCCCCCTCGAGCTCGCCTACACGATCGTTCCCATCCTCATCGTCTTTGGCCTGTTCGCCGCCACCTTGGTCGTAGAGAACAGCGAAACCGCGAATCCCACCACCAACGTCACGATCAACGTCAACGCGTTCCAATGGGGTTGGAAGTTCACCTACCCCGGCACGAACGCGTTCGTCTACGGTCAGACCACGCAAAACCCCGAAATGGTGATGCCCGTGGGTGAGAACGTGCACTTCAACCTCACCTCGTCGGACGTCATTCACGGTTTTTACGTACACGACTTCAACTTCTCTCGCTACGCACTTCCCGGGGTGAAGAACGAGTTCACCTTCTACGCCCAGAACACTGGCACGTACTTCGGTCAGTGCACCCAGCTCTGCGGCCTCTATCACGGGCTCATGTGGTTTCGCGTGAAGGTCGTCTCCCAGAGCCAGTACGCCGCGTGGATCGCCACGTTCAACAACCCCGCCGACGCCGCGGCCGCCAAGGCCGCCGCCAAGACGACCTACCAGCAGACCTCCGCCATCGTCCCCGCCAAGGGCTCAACCACGAAGTTCGGGAGATAACGAGATGACCGACCTACTCGATCCGCCAGTCCACCTACCCCCGGTTCCTCCCGCCCACGAGGTCATCGAAGAGCACGGTCACGACGAACATCACGGTCCCACGGGCATCCTCAAGTGGCTGACGACGACCGACCACAAGGTGATCGGCCTTTCCTACACGATCACCTCGGTGATCATGCTCGTGATCGGTGGCGCCTTCGCCGAGATCATCCGCGCCCAACTCGCCACGCCCAACGGCACGCTCGTCTCGTTCGCCCAGTACAACGAGTTGTTCACGATGCACGGTTCGGTCATGATCTACCTCTTCGCGGGTCCCTTCGCCTTTGGCGCCCTCGCGAACATCATGGTGCCCATCCAGATCGGCGCACCCGACATGGCGTTCCCGCGCCTGAACGCGCTGTCCTACTGGCTCTACTTGACCGGCGCGATCACCATGCTGTCGGGCTTCTTCACCGCCGGGGGCGCCGCCAACTTCGGCTGGGTCGCCTACGCGCCACTCTCGAACTCGATCAACACCCCGGGCACGGGCGCGGACCTGTGGATTGGCGGTCTCTTGCTCACCGGGTTCTCGGCGATCTTCACCGGGGTAAATCTGTGCGCGACGATCTTCTATCTGCGTGCGCCCGGCATGACGATGTTTCGCATGCCCATCTTCACCTGGAACATGCTGGTGGTCGCCATTCTGATCCTGCTCGCGTTCCCCGTGCTCACCGCCGGACTGATCATGCTCTACTGCGACCGACACTTCGGTACGCACATCTTCTCGGTCCAAGGAGGTGGTGTCCCGGTGCTCTGGCAGCACATCTTCTGGTTCTGGGGCCATCCCGAGGTCTATATCCTCGCCCTGCCGTTCTTCGGCATGGCGACCGAGATCCTCGCGGTCTTCTCGCGCAAGCCCGTCTTCGGCTACAAGGGCATGGTGTTTGCAACGCTTTCGATCGCCGCGTTGTCATTGGGCGTCTGGGCGCACCACATGTTCACGACCGGTGTCGTGCTCTTACCGTTCTTCTCGATCATGAGTCTGTTGATCGCGGTGCCGACCGGTATCAAGATATTCAACTGGATCGGAACCATGTGGCATGGAGAGATATGGTTCTCGACGGCCATGTTGATGGCCATTGGCTTCGTCGTCACGTTCCTCATTGGTGGTCTCACCGGCATCTACCTGGCGAGCCCGCCGCTCGACTTCTTCACCCACGATACGTACTTCGTCGTCGCGCACTTCCACTCGGTCGTGATGGCGCTCGTGCTCGCGGGCATGGGTGCGCTCTACTACTGGGGCCCCAAGATCACTGGCTACCTGCTTAACGAGCGCATTGGCAAGATCCAGTTCTGGTTCCTCTTCATTGGCTCACAGGTCTTCACCTTCCCCCTCTACATCTTGGGACTCGAGGGCATGCCTCGTCGGGTCGCGGTCTACCCGCACGACCCGCAGTGGAAGTTCCTCAACGAGCTGAGCACTTTCGGTGCGGTGCTGATCGGTATCTCGACCATCCTGTTCGTGGTGAACGTCGCCGTGAGTTGGAAGCGTTACCCCGCGGGAGACAACCCGTGGGACGCCCAGACCCTCGAGTGGTTCACGACCTCACCACCGCCGCACCACAACTTCTATCGCCTGCCGCAGATTCGTTCGGAGCGTCCCACCTGGGACTACAACCACCCCGAGCACCGATCACTCGGCCACGGCCCGCATCCGGATGTCAACCACGACGTGCACTCCGAGGCACCAGTCTCATGAGGGTAGAAGCCAAAGTCCTACTGGGCCTCGGCCTCTTCTTC
>JBEKWQ010000094.1:0-6708 GCA_049512875.1 Acidimicrobiales bacterium | reverse complement strand
TCCTTGAAGTTATAGGTTCGGATCTTCTCGCTGCGCCCGCCACTTCCGAGCTGGGACCGTTTGAGGTCGCCGAGTTCGTTCGCCTGCGTGTCCTGGGCGGCCTTTAGTAAACGCGAGCGCAGCACGATGAGGGCCTTCGCCCGGTTCTGGATCTGACTCTTCTCGTCCTGCATCGAGACGACGATGCCCGTGGGCAGGTGCGTGATGCGAACGGCCGAGTCGGTCGTGTTGACACTCTGACCCCCGGGTCCCGAAGAGCGGTAGACGTCGATCTTGAGGTCGCCGGGTTCGATCGCCACGTCGACCTCTTCGGCTTCGGGCAGCACCGACACCGTCGCCGAACTCGTGTGTACGCGGCCCTTGGCCTCGGTCGTTGGTACGCGCTGGACCCGGTGCACGCCGGCCTCGAATTCCAGTCTCGCCCACGCGTCCTCACCCTTGATGAGGTACGTCCCTTCGTCCAGACCGCCCTGCTCGGACTCTCGTTCTTCGACGACTTCGAGTTTCCAACCCCGCAGGGCCGCGTAGCGCTTGTACATCTCGGCGAGGTCGTGGGCGAACAGGTTCGCCTCCTCACCGCCCTCGGCGCCCCTGATCTCGAGGATCACGTTTCGCCCTTCGTTGGGGTCACGGGGTAACAGCAGGGTCTCGAGTATTGCCTGCAGGTCGGGGATCTTCGCCTCGGCGTTGTTCACTTCCTCGCGCCACTGCTCGCGCTCGTCGCCACTGGTCTCGTTGAACATTTCCTTGGCCGTCTCGAGGTCCGATTGGGCCGCCTCGAGGTTCTGCCAGGCGGCGTTGATCTCGGCCAGTTCCTTGTGGCGACGTGACAGGTCACGAAGACGGTTGAGGTCGTTCGCGACGTCGGGCTCGGAAAGGGCCGCCTCGACACTGCGTAATTCGTCCTGAAGCGTGTTCAGGGTCTCGTCAATGGAGCCCACGATTGGCTCCTAGGCCTTGGGGACGCGCCCTTTGTTGGTCTTTTGGGCGTAGCGACGCTGGAAACGCTCAACGCGTCCACCAGTGTCGACGAGCTTCTGCTTGCCGGTGAAGAAGGGGTGGCACTCGTTGCACAGTTCGACGGTCAGGACTGACTTCGTGGATTCGGTCACGAAGGTGTTCCCGCACGAGCAGGTGACGGTCGCTTCGCCGTATTTGGGGTGAATGTCTGGCTTCATGAATGCTCCTTATGCCGAAGGTCGAGTGTAGCGGAGAATCAACTCGTTGGTGCCGGGCCCCGGGCGATCTCGGCCAGGAACTCGTCGTTGCTGCGGGTGGACTTGAGTTTGTCGATCAAGAGCTCGAGTCCGGCGGCGTCGCGACCCTCGGAGGCGAGACCGTTCAGGACTCGACGCAACTTCCAGACCTGGGGCAGCACGTCGCGGCTGAACAACAGTTCCTCGTGGCGGGTCGAGGACCCGTTCACGTCGATCGCGGGATAGAGTCGGCGCTCGGCGAGGCGCCGGTCGAGCTTGAGCTCCATGTTGCCGGTGCCCTTGAACTCCTCGAAGATGACGTCGTCCATCTTGGATCCGGTCTCGACGAGGGCGCTCGCGAGGATGGTCAGCGAGCCGCCTTCTTCGATGTTGCGCGCCGCGCCAAAGAACTTCTTGGGTGGGTATAGGGCGCCCGAGTCCACGCCACCGGACATGATTCGTCCGGTCGCGGGGGCGGCGAGGTTGTAGGCCCGCGCCAGGCGCGTGATGCCGTCAAGGATGATCACGACGTCGCGACCCTGCTCGACGAGGCGCTTGGCGCGCTCGATGCAGAGTTCGGCGACGTGGGTGTGCTCCTCGGCGGGACGGTCGAAGGTCGAGGAGATGACCTCACCGTGCACGCTGCGACGGATGTCGGTCACCTCTTCGGGACGCTCGTCCACCAGTAGCACCATGAGGTGCACCTCGGGGTTGTTGGCCTCGATGGACTGGGCGATCTGCTTCATGACCGTGGTCTTGCCGGCCTTGGGGGGCGAGACAATGAGTCCGCGCTGACCCTTGCCAATGGGCGAGAGCAGGTCGACGATGCGCGGCGTGGGATCGGTCTTTCCTTCGTTGGTTTCCAACTTCAGCTTCTCGTCGGGAAACAGTGGCGTCAGGTCCTCGAATCGTGGGCGCAGTCGCGCCACCTCGGGATCGATGCCCGCCACGCTGTCGACTCGCAGCAGAGCCGGGTACTTCTCGTTGGACGCCGCCGGGCGGAATCCACCCACGATGGTGTCGCCCTTTCGCAGGTGGTAGCGGCGCACCTGGTTGATCGAGACGTAGACGTCGTTGGGCGATGGGTGGTAACCCTTGGTGCGCAAGAAGCCGTAGCCGTCGTCGCGCAGGTCCAAGAGTCCCTCGATCTCGACGAGTTCGCCGCTGTAGGGCTGGTCGGCGTTGGGCATCGCCTCGCCGCCGAAGCGCTCGCGTCCACCGCTCGCGCCGTTGCGGTTGCGTCGGTTACGCCGGTTGCGTCCGCCGGGCTCGTTGGTAAAGTCGCGAGGCTGGCGCTCGCGAGACTGGTTGTTCTGACGAGGCGCCTGACGCTCGGAGGGAGCGACCTCGCTGGTGTCCTCGCGTTGCTCGGTCAACGAGGAGTTGCTCGCGCCGTTGGTCGAACCATTGGTGGTCGTGGTGACGTCGGCCTTGGCGTCGGCGACGAACTCGCCGAGCAGGTCCTCGAAGTCGTCGTCGGGGGTCGCGACCACGCGACGCGAACGCACGGCCCGTGAGGGGCTTTCACCATTGGAGGACGGAGCAAGGGAATCGCCCATGATCGATTCGATGAGGGCGGCTTTGGTGGCGCGCGCGGAGACTTCCACGCCCTTCACCTTGGCGATCGTCTGGAGGTCTTCTCGAGATTTCGATTCGAGGTCCGAACGATCCGGAGTGGGCTTTACAGCCATTGATATTCCTTTCTCGCCGCTCGCAAAGGTTCAACAGAACGGAGAAGAAAAATTAAGAGATGTCGTTTGGAAGAGTTTCCCGTCGGCGAAGGCCAGACGTGTACGACATAAGTAAGTGTAGCGGAAGTTGACACCGGGTCAACCACCGTTCGTGAATCTGCTGATTCCAACGATTCTGGGGTTCTGGGCCTAGTATCCAACCAGGCCCGGGCGACGAGCGTCCACCTGAAGGGGATCGCAATGTTCAACTCGGTGAGGTTCGCGCGTCGCCCATGGAATCATCACCGAGCAGTCTTGTCCGCGGTGACCTGGCTCGCCGTGGTCGCGTCGACCACGCTGGTGTTCGCGACGGGCGCCGGCGCCAGCGGATCGACCAACACCTTCACCTTCACTGGCTCTCACACCGGGACCCTCAAGCTCACCCCTTCCTCCCTTAACTGTCTCTACGGCAAGGCCTACAGCGGCGGCGGGTACACCGTGGGTCTCTCGCACATGACCGGAACCATTTCCGGCGCGGGAAAGGGCGAATGGACGCTCGGGGTGTATCCCACCAAGAAGGGAACGACGATGGTCACTGCCGCGAACGTCCACGCGCTGACCGACTCGTCGTTCCAGAGCAACGCCACTCCGATCATCCAATTCGTCGAGACCTCCGGCAGCGTCACCTATCACGGGGCAACGGGTTCGATCAAGATGACCTTCGAGTACCACCCCGTGGGAAGCCAGACCTACAGCGGGTCCACGACCGTGACGGGCAGTTGGAACTGTACGTCCTAAGGGGGACCGAAGGTCTCGCGCGTTACGAAGAACGAGGGTTCCGTGACGTGGGGTCTTGCTCGAGGGCGAGGTGCGCCGGAGCCGGTCGGCCGAGCGCGAAGCCCTGTACGTGGTCCACACCCAGGTGCCGCAGGATCCTGAGCGTCTCGTCGTCCTCGGCGCCCTCGGCGATGGTCTTGAGTCCAAAGGCCTGAGCGAGGTTCACCACGGCCGCCACCACGTGCCGGCTCGAGGTCACCTCGGCGAGGTCGTGGACGAACTCGCGGTCAATTTTCAGGTACGACACCGGAAGTCGCTTGAGGTAGGAGAATCCGCCGTAGCCCGCCCCGAAGTCGTCCAGCGCCACGCCACAACCAATCTCGTTAAGGCCCCGCACGAAGGCCTCGGCGGCGCCGACGTCGTTCATGAGCGCAGTCTCGGTGATCTCACAGATCAAGTTTTCGGGGGCCGCCCCATGAACGTCCAGTGCGGCGACGATGGCCGCGAGCATGTGCGGGTCCGCGACCGACTTCGCGGACAGATTGAACTCGATCACGTGTCCTCTCGCCGCCAACCGCGCCGCCTCACCCACGACCCAGCGGTCGATCTCGGTGATCAGTCCGTATTCTTCGGCGGTCGCCAGAAAATGGGCCGGCGGCACGACCCTCCCGTCAGGACCCAACATGCGAAGAAGCAATTCGTGCTGGGTGACTTCGTAGGTGGTCAGGTCGACGATGGGTTGGCAGTACAACACGAAGCGCCCGTCGTCGAGGGCGTCTCGGATCCGCCCGACCCAGGCCAGCTTCTCCAGTTCGCGCTCGACCTTCAATTGTTCGGCCGCTCGCTCGGTGATGTCCTCAAACACGATCACCGAGCCGCTCAGGTTCTCGGACTCGAGCGGCGACGCGCTGTACGCCACGGGAACGGTCGTACCGTCGCGACGGATCAAGGTGTCAAAGTCAACGACCAGCGAGTCGCCGCCCTCCCAGACCTGGCGTAGCGGACACTTGGCGTGACTGTCGGTATGGTCGTCGCCGCTCTTGAGATGGAACGTCGTACCCGTGGGCGTGCCCACGATGTCAACGGGGTCCAGGCCGACGAGCTTGCCCGCGGCCCGGTTCGCGAAGGTGATGACGCCGTGCGCGTCGGTCGCGATCATGCCCTCGGCCATGTTGTTGGTGATGGCGAGCAGGTACTGACGCGACTCCGCGAGTTGCTTCTTCGCGGCGATGTGAACGGTGATGTCAAGTGACGTGCCGATCATGCGTTCCAACGCACCGGGACCGGCCGATATCATCTCCGCGCGCATTCGCACCCAACGACTCGCTCCGTCGGGTCGGATGATGCGCGCGACCACTTCACCCGAACCCGCCTGGCGCGTCGTGTCGAGCAGCCCTTCGACGAGGTGGCGTTCCTCGGGAGCGACGAAGGACAGGAACTCCTCGCGGTTCCCGCGCCAACCGGGTTCTGCGGTTCCATAAATCTGGCTCATCTCCTCGGCCATGAATTCAAGCGCGTCAGTGCTCGGGTCCCATTCCCAGTGCCCGATGTGCGCCAGACGTTCCGCTTCTCGCAGGTGCGCCTCATTCTTCGCCAATTGCTCGGCGTCACGGATTCGACCGATCCCGTAGGCGACGTCGTTGGCCAACTGGGTCAGGAGCTCGACTTCGCCAGTGTCGAACCCGTGGGGGTCACTGCCGTAGATGGTCAGCGCACCAATGGTCACGCCGTTCACCACGAGCGGGAAGCCGCAGGCGGTGCGCACACCGTATTCCTCGATCTCGCGGCGCCACGGCGCACCCCGCTTAGAGCGCCGTACGTCACGGATCACCTGCACTTGACCGGTTCGGATGGCGAGTCCCGTCGGTCCCATGCCGTATTCGTTGTCACCCCAACTGATGCGAGAACCGAGCAGTTCTTTGGTCATGCCGTAGGACGCCACCATCCGTACGCTTTGTTGCTCGTCGTTTTCGAGGTAACCCACCCAGGCGAGCATGTACTGTCCGGACTCGATAATCGTCTGACAGATGTTCGAGATCAACGACGCCTCGTCGTCCGCGTGGACCAAGACGTGGTTGCCGTTGGAAAGTGCGCGAAGGGCTTTGGAGAGACGGTGTTGCTCGGTCACCTCACTCACCGAGACGATGATGCCCTGCACGTCGGGGTCGTCGATGAGGTTATGGGCGTAACAATCAATGACCATCCAACCTTGGTTGTTCGCCGCCTTGAGTCGATACCGCGTGAACCCGCCGGCGGGAGCGCCATCGAGTATGGCTCTCATCTCACGAACGACGCGCGCGCGATCCTCGGGGTGCACGAACGCGAACATCTTCTGGCCGAGCAACTCGGCCTCCGTTCGACCCAACAGCGTGGTCGCGGCGTTGTTCAGATAGAGAAGCGTGCTGTCGGGTGCCACGATACCCACGGGCGTCAAGAGTTGATCGACGATCCGTCCCACTTTTCTGAAATTGAGGGGCGCAAACGAATCCGGCGTATCAAAGGTCACGGGTCCAGCCTGACAAGGGTGCGACCGAAAGGAAATGAGAAGTTAGTACTGGGTCCGCCCGTCCGCCGTACTTCTTTCGCCAGGGCCCCCGAGCGTTTCGGCCGGAGGCGGCGTCAGAGTGATGCCCGCGCGAGCTCTGTTCGCCAAGTACGTCTCGCGAGGACGTCAAGCGTTTAGTCTCAAGCCAGGGGTGCGAAGAACCAAAGGAGACGGACGGGACTCGATTGAAGGTGCGCGATTCGCGACTCGATCAAGGCAGTCGTGAAACTGGGGGGTCAGGGTGAGAGAAGGTGTCGGGCGTTTTCGTTGCGTGGTCCAGGACACGTCATTCGTCAGGCTTCGTTACCTGGCCGCGCCTCCACCTAGGGCGACCTTGAGGGAATGGACTCGTGGTGTCTGACCTCCAGCGCCGATCGGTGTTCGAGGACCTCCTGCGCCAAATAGCGTTGCCCGCACTTGCCTTTGATTTGGAGGACCTTCGCATTTTTGCGGCGAACGAACCCGCTGTTCGCACGCTGGGCTGGACCGACGCACAGCTCCGACAAATGGCGATGATTGA
>JBEKWQ010000093.1:0-6739 GCA_049512875.1 Acidimicrobiales bacterium | reverse complement strand
CCAGCTCGCTCCGAGGGACTCACACGCCTCGAGCGCGCTCGCCACGCCGTCCTCGTGGAAGCCGTAACCGAAGTAGGCCCCGCAATACGACGTGCGGTTCTCGTTCAACCGATGACGTTGTTGCTGGGCGAGCACGGTCAACTGGTCGAGCACCGGATGCGAGTAGCGAAAGCGAGCCAGCACCTTGGCCGGATCGATCCTTTGATCACTGTTGAGCGAGACGAGGAATCGGCGAGGCGACGCTATTGACTGCAGCGCCGACACGTCGTAGGTGAGTGTGGCGAGTTCGTCGTCATTGTCGCGTCGATAGTTCCACGCCGCCCGAGCGCGCCGGGTGGTCGGCAACAGCGATTCGTCGAAGTGCAGGGTCACGTCGTTGGACTGGTAGCGAATCGCGCCGAGCACGAGGCGTTCGTCGTCGCTCGGGCGTTCGAGCATCGCGAGCGCCTCGTCACTGTGACACGCGATCACCACGTGGTCAAAGGACTCGACGCCACCCTCGGTGACGATATCGACGCCAGCGTCGCTGCGACGAATTGACTCGACGGGCGTCGCCAGGTGGATCTTGCCGCGAAGGGCGATCTCCTGCTCGAGGCGGGTCACGTAGGATCGCGATCCGCCGTCGATGGTGCGCCACACGGGCCGACCACGCACGCGCAACAGACCATGGCGCGAGAAAAACTCGGCGAAGGTACGCGCGGGGATCTCGGCGAAGGTGAGGGGATCGGCCGACCAGATCGCCGCACCCATCGGAATCAGGTACCAGTCGACGAATTCCTGACTCCACTGTCGCTGCTCGAGCACGTCGGCCAGGGTGAGCGTCGGGCTTATCGGCGACTCGAGTAAACCTCGAAGGGTCTTGTTGAAGGACAAGATGTCGGTCACCATGCGCAAGAAACTCAGGCGAAAGATGTTGCGACGCTGGGCGAAAATCGTGTTAAGACTGCTCCCCTTCCACTGAAGCCCCCGTCGCACGTCCTGGTAACTGAAACTCATGGAGCTCTCCTTCGAAGAGACCCCGAGGCGTTCGAGTAGGGAGATGAACTTCGGGTAGGTCGCGTCGTTATAGACCAGGAATCCGGTATCGACGGGGTAGTCGGCGTCGCCCCCGGACGCGTCGACGGTGTGCGCGTGACCTCCTAGGGTCTCCTCGCGCTCGAACAAGGTCACGTCGTGTTGATTGCTCAAGACGTACGCCGCCGTCAGGCCACTCACGCCAGCGCCCACAATGGCAATCTTCACTCTTCGTTCTCCAACTCCGCTTTAGCTAGTTATTCGACACTAAAGGCGGCACGGATGCGTCTTTCTATAAGTAGTAACCCGAGTGAATGTAGAGACAGGGCACGCCCTCGCTCACGTACATCGCGTGATTCTTCGGGTCGTCGTCCAGGGCGAGTTGGACGTCGAATCCACGAGCGCGCAGTTCGCGAAGGGAATCGCGTTTGAACTCATCGACCCCCGAGTAGTCGCCGAACTCACGCATGATCAGCAAGTCCCAACGAATGCCGTAGCGCTCGAGCCAAGCCAGCGTATGGGGCTGGACCCGACGCGGGCGTCCCGTCAGCAACACGATCAACAGTGAGCCGTCGAGCAGTTCTAAGAGCCGTTCGATCTCGTCAATGACCGGATCGTCGCCGCAGGCGTCAAAGAAGCTGCGCCAGTCCCCCCAGTCGAGGTAGTGCTGGCGGCCCGCGGCGTCGGCGAGCACACCGTCGATGTCGAAAATGACCGCCCTCGCGGGTTCACCGGCTTGATCGCGCCAGCGCCAGTTCTCGTGCGTGTTCTTCTCTGTCATCAGTGCTTATGGACCTTAAGTGCTCGGTACGAGGATGTCTGCGAGACTAGAGGAGTGGCGCAGATTGAACGAGTAACGCTGCCGATCCCTTACGGGCATCACGTGTACGTGGTGAGCGACTTTTCCCTCTCGCCCACCACCAGCCTGACGAGCCGACCGGTACGCGAATTCATCCAGCTCATGGGTGATATTGACGACGCGGCCGTCGTCGTGGTGGCGGGCAACCTCTTTCACCCCGACGCCACGTCCGACCTGGCCAAATTCATCGACGCCACGTTTCTCGCCAAACCCGAAATCGCCGAGTGCCTGCGCGAATTCTGCGCGAAGGCCAATCACCAGTTGATCGTGCTACCCGGGGCGGACGACCATGAACTGTCCGAACACGAGGGCGCGCAGCAGGCCCTGACGTCACTGGGCGCCAAGATCGCGAAGGATCTCATGCTTCAGGTGGCGACCGCCGACGGCGTGCGTGACCTCTTCGTGTGCGCGGGCCGTTCGCGGGTGGACCTCACGGTCGCGGACCGCGCCGATCGTTCCGACGCCGACCGACTCGAGGACCCGCCGGCCCTGGCACGTTTCGTCGCGTCGAGGGTCCTCTATCGACGCCTCGGCCCCTGGGTCTGGTTCCCGCTGCTGGCGCTGGTGGGCTTTGACCTGTTCAACACCATCACCAAGATCGTGAGCCACTTCACCCACCACCACTACCGGATCCACGCCCCGCACACCTCCACGTTCTGGGGCAACCTCCTCTTTAACGTGCTGCTCTTGGTGCTGTTAGAAGCGCTCGTCGTCGCGGTCGCCGGCCTGATCGTGCGACGGCGTTTCGACCACGACTCACGCAGTGAACGAACGGCGTCGCTGAGTGAACCCCTCGCACTCACCTACGCCTACGACGTGGACGCCCTCGAGATCGCGCGACGAGTCTGTGAACGCGGAGGTGCCGGTGCGGTCGTGGGCGGCGCGCCGCGACCGGCCTTGGCGTTCCTCGACCACGGCGTCTGCGCGACGCCTGGTCCGTCGCGCACCGTCATCGTCGAGCGTCGGGGTCGATTCGGACTTCCACCCGTCTTCAGCTCGGTCGACCGACTCGGCATTGTTGAGATCGAGGCGACCAGCACGGTCCAGGTACGACTCATCGCGGGTGAGACGGCGCGTCATCGTGGCACCGTGCTCGAGCGATTGGTCGCGGGTCAACCACTCCAACCCGCCCCCGCGCGCGAGACCAGCACCGTCGGGTCCTGGCCGAGCGCAAGTCCCTTTCCGCTCAACGTCGAGCGCCTGGGCGCCCAACGTCGACAGCGTTCGATACGTCGTTGGGCGAGCGGTTTGCTCTTCTTAGACGGCGCGGTCAACGTCGCGGTGTCCGCGTCACCACCGCTGCGTGGTCGACTGCACCTGGTACTCACGGTCCTGCCGCTGGGCGTGGCCCAGTCCGCAGCGGCGTTGACGGCCGCCGCCGGCATCGGCATGATCATGACCGCGCGCGGCATCCGACGCGGGCAGCGCCGGGCGTGGTTCTTTGGGGTGGGCGCGCTCGCCGTGACGGTGATCGCGCACCTGGCGCGTGGCGGTAGCATCTTGTCATCCCTGGTCGCAGCGGTGATTCTGGTCCTGCTCGTGACGCAGCGCCAACACTTCCTCGCCACGACCGACCGTTCCAGCCTCAGGGCCGCGCTGCCGGGGCTCGGACTGATCGTGCTGATCACGTTGCTCGCCGCCACCTTGGGCATCGAGGCGGCCGCGGGACGTCAACACCTGCCCGGGTTCGGCGTCGTGTTCATCGCGTGTGCCGAGAGGTTGTTCGGTATCTACAGCATCAACTTGCCCGACCGCGTGGACGACTTCATCGACCCCACGCTCGTGACCATCGGCGTCTGTCTCTTGGTGTCACTGTTCTATCTGCTCACGCGACCCGTCGTCGACCGACGGCTGTCGCAAAAGGCCACCAGCGGCGAACGACGCATCGCCGAGCTACGCGCCCGAGAGATCGTACGTCGCCACGGTCGGGGCACCCTCGACTATTTCGCGCTACGCGACGACAAGCAGTTCTTCTTCTTTCGCGACTCGCTCGTCGCCTACGCGGTCTACGGCGGCGTGGCGTTGATCTCGCCGGACCCAATCGGTCCCGTGGCTGAACGAACCGAGGTTTTCAGCGCCTTTCGTTCCTACGGCGAGTCGCGCGGTTGGACCATCGGCGTCATGGCGGCGAGCGAGGAATGGACGCCCATCTATCACGCGGCCGGTATGCACTCGATCTACCTGGGTGACGAGGCGATCGTCAACTGTGAGAGTTTTTCACTCGAGGGCGGAAAGATGAAGGGACTTCGACAAGCCTGCACTCGACTGGCGCGCAACGGTTATACCGTGCAATTCCTCGACCCGGCTAACATCGACCCGGGCCAGGTGACCGCCATCGTCGAATTGATCAGCATGCTGCGTCGCGGCGAGGGCGAACGCGGTTTTTCCATGATGCTCGGAAGGCTCTTCGATCCCAAGGACAAGGGGCTGTTACTCACGATCGTGCACGGTCCCGATGGTCAGCCCGCCGCGGTCTGTCAGTTCGTCCCTTCGCCCGCGATAAACGGGTATTCGCTCGACCTGATGCGACGCGACCCGGGCGAGCACCCCAACGGGCTGATTGACTACGCCCTGTGCTCGACGATTGCGTACCTGGCCCAGCGCGGCGCGGGAGGTCTCAGCCTCAACTTCGCGGCGTTTCGCTCGGTGCTCGACGGCGAACGCGGTGACGGCACGTTCACCCGCGTCGAGCGCTGGGCGCTCAAACGACTGTCGGGCGTGTTACCCATCGAGTCGCTGTGGACCTTTAACGCCAAGTACCACCCGGACTGGCTGGCGCGCTACCTCGTCTATCCCGCCGCCGAGAGCTTCGTACCCGTGGTGGTGGCGATCTTGCGCGCGGAGTCGATCACCGAGATTCCGGTCGTCGGACGTTTCCTCGGGAACGACCCCTCGAACCGGCCGGGGACCGTCGTCCCTGATGACGTGCTCGAAGCGGCCAAGCGCGTCGACCGTGAGGTCGCCGCTCGCTAAGGGCGAGGTGACTGCGAGACAACAAAGACGCGTTGCCTCGGGCGAGATGAAGGTCGTACCTACACTTGACGCGAGTCTGTAAACGGCGAATGTTGAGAAGGTTTGTTGCGTGTCACAAGAACCGGAAGTCGTTAATGAGGAGAACGAAGTTCTCACAATTCCTTGGGTCTCTACTGCGGGTGGCCAGATTCGACGCGCGTATGGAGTCATGAACCGACCGTATAGCCGCCGTAAAGAAGCACCTTGGCGACATCAACACACCTCACTCTACGTCGCGATTGTCGCGATCCTCCTCACAGGCATGGCGTTTTCATTTTGGTGGTACCCGCTTACCAGCCCCAGTCACTCCTGGTACACGCCCACCGACCTCTGGCGCACGTACCGTGACGCCCAGTACGTGAGCTGGAGCGGTGAAGGAGTCATCTACAACTCGGGGACTTTCTTCGAGTCGTTCCCTGGTATCGCCGTGGCCCTCGCCCCGATTGCGTGGATCTCGGGTGTCTTGCACCTGTCCGAGAGCTTTCCTCTGGCGATTCTCAGGCCCTCGGCGTGGTACCTGCTCGGGCCCGCCAATCTTTTGCTCGGCTCGTTTATCCTTTTTCCGCTTGACGCGCTCGCCCGACGCCTCAAGGTGAATAAATCTCGTCGCGTCGTTCTTACCTGGCTCAGTGCCGTTCTCCTCTGGCCGGTCCTCGTGGTGTGGGGCCATCCCGAAGATCTCCTCGCGATCGCCTTCACCCTCTACTCTCTGCTCGCCGTAGAAGACGGCAAGTGGCTGAGGGTGGGCTTCTTCGTTGGAATCGCCATCGCCTTCCAACCGTTGGCCTTGATTGTCCTGCCCATTTCGATGTCGTTGATACCGGCGAGGAAATGGCCTCCCGTGCTCTTTGAAGCGGCACTGCCGTCGGGGATACTGCTCGTCGCGCCGCTGGTCCAGCAGTGGGGTCCGACAACGACCTATCTCTTAAAACAACCAAGTTTCCTCGGACTCGATCACGCGACGCCTTGGGTCTCACTGGCACCGGTGATCTCACCCGCCAAGACCGTGTTGTCAAAAGTCGCCGAGAGCGTGCGTCACGCGAACGGCACACTGACGCTTCGTGAAGTGACGGTGAGAGTCCACGAGATCGAAACCATCGCCGCTGGCCCCGAGAGACTCATCGTGGTGGCTCTGTCGTGCGCAGCGGGCGTGTGGGTGGGGTACCGGCGACCTGCCCTGAATCAGATACTCTGGCTCGCGGCGGTCGTTCTCTGCCTTCGCTGCCTTTTCGAGTGTGTCGTTGACTCGTACTACCTCGTCCCGGGTTTGCTGCTCGCGATAGTGATTGCTTCGACGCTCACGAGGTGGCGTTTCGCCTCGACCGTCACCGCCGCCGCAATCACGACGTGGGCGAGCTACTGGTTCGCGAGTCCATGGCACTACTACCTAGCGATTAGTACGGGATTGATTGCCGTCTTGCTGCTTTCCTCGCCCTTTGGAAACATCGCAGTGCCCGCGTCACCCCGTGCGCACGAAATACGACCTAGCAGCGACGTAGCGCGAAAGCGAGAACTGGCGTCAGATCCCCTGTCCCTGGTGAGCGAAGGGCCGAACGCGCACGAGTCTTCTTAAAGGCAATGCGAGAGCGTTCTTTAGGTGCCTGAATCCTCATCAGTACGAAAAATGATCTGGGAGCGCTCGGGGTGTTCGAAGTCCAACTGGACGTTGAACGGCTCGTCATCCTCGGGCTCACCCACGCCCTCGACGATGATCACCTGTTCCTCGTCCTTTGGGCCGTAGATGGCTTGGGCGAGGCCGAGCATCGCTTGACCGAGCACCTGTCCGGCCGGTGACCGAGCGATGCGACTGCCCACGGTGGCGACGGGAAACTCACCGGTGGGTCCCGCTTCGGC
>JBEKWQ010000092.1:0-6805 GCA_049512875.1 Acidimicrobiales bacterium | reverse complement strand
AAGGCAGGCTTTGTGTCGAGCTTCGATGAGAGCCCGGACAGTTTGACCCGCGAGGTTGCCTTTAAGTCCGCCATCGAACGTTTTGGCGCCAGTGTGGACGACGTCGACGTTCTTAAGGCGGATTGGACGTCCGGCGGTGGCGCGTCGGCCATGCGTCAACGACTGGCCTTAGGAGCACCACTCCCTGAAGCGTTCGCATGCGCCAATGACCAAATGGCCGTTGGCGTGATCTACGCGTTGGGCGACCAGGGGCTCAGCGTCCCGGGTGACATTGCCGTGACCGGTTTCGACGACATCACGTTCTCGCGCTACTTCAATCCTCCCCTGACCACCATTCGTCAATCAGGCAATCTTCTCGGAGAGATCGCCGTCAATACGCTGGTGGCCTCGCTCGACGGCACCGAACACGTCGCGCCGTCGGTCGTGCTCCCCACGCATCTCGTCGTTCGCCGAAGCTGTGGTTGCGGGCAGGACGGCGTGCCGCTCACCACGCCCGAGGACTTCCTTCGCGCACGCGGAGGGAACTGACCATGCCACAGATCACGCGCCGACTTGGGGTCTACATTGTGACGGCCTGGGTCGCGATCACCGTCAACTTCCTTTTACCGCGACTCATGCCAGGAAATCCTATTCAGACGTTGATCGGCAAGCTGGAGTCCAACGTCACCCCGGCCGAGATTAGATCCATCCGATTGTCCTTCGGCGGAAGTTTGCACAACAGCATGATCCATCAGTACTTCACGTACCTCGACCAGATGTTCCACGGCAACCTCGGTGTTTCGATCACGCTGTCCTCACCCGTGAGCACCATCTTGCGAGGTGCGGTGCCCTGGACCGTCGGACTCATCGGTATCTCCACCATCTTGAGCTTTTTTCTCGGCACCTTCGTGGGGGCGCTACTCGGCTGGGCGCGCGGCTCACGATTGGACTCGCTCATCCCCACCGCGACGTTCTTTCAAGCCGTGCCCTACTTCTTTCTCGGCACGGTGATGTTGCTGATTTTTGGCAGCGACCTGCACTGGTTTCCCGAACTCGGTGCGTACAGCCTCAACGTCACTCCCTCGTGGACCTGGGCTTTCATCTCCAGCGCGATCCGCTACGGCGAACTGCCGATGATCTCGATCGTATTGAGTTCGGTCGCTGGGTGGATGCTGGGCATGCGCAACATGATGATCACGATGGTCGCCGAGGATTTCGTACTCATGAGCGTCGCCATGGGCTTGCCGCGCCGCCAAGTCATAAAGACCGCGGCGCGCAACGCCATTTTGCCAAGCATCGCCAATCTCTCACTGGCCATTGGTCTCGTGGTTTCGGGCGCCCTGTTGGTCGAGCTCGTCTTTAACTATCCCGGCGTGGGTGACTTGCTCTTGAATGCCGTGCAGAACGAGGACTACCCCCTCATCCAGGGGATCTTCCTCGTAATCACCTTGGCCGTCCTGGCGGCGAATCTCCTCGCGGACCTCGTGTATTTCGCCTTGGATCCGCGCACGCGCAGGATGGCGGCGCCGTGAGAGCCCTTCGCATACCTCGCTCCCCCAAGGTCATGCTCGGCCTTGGCATCACTGCCTTCTTCGCTCTGCTCACGATCCTCGGTCCCTACCTCGCGCCGTATGACCCCAACAACACTTCCTTCGCACCGAACCTGACACCTTCGTGGCACCACTGGTTCGGCACGACCAGTTTGGGCCAGGACATCTTCTCCCAGACCCTGGTCGGCGCTCGCGCGACCATCGTGGTGGCCCTGGTAGCTGGTCTGGTGGCGACCATGTTGTCCATGGTCGTGGGGGTGTCGGCGGGCTACCTCGGTGGCGTGAGCGACGACGGTCTTTCCTTGTTGTCCAACGTCTTCCTCGCCATTCCAGGCTTGCCCTTGTTGATCGTGATCGACAGCTACCTGCCCGTGGCCAGTCGCTCGAACTCCTTTGTCATCGGACTCGTGATTGCCCTGACGGGCTGGGCCTGGGGTGCCCGCGTCCTGCGAGCCCAGACCATGTCACTTCGTAACCGGGATTTCATCGAGGCTTCCAGGATCATCGGGGAAAGTCGTTCGCGCATCATGTTCGCCGAGGTCGCGCCGAATCTACTTCCGGTCTTGGCGTCGTCGTTGTTATTCACGGTGCTCTACTCCATCGGAGCCTACGTGACCCTCGCCTACATTGGCCTGACGAGCACGTCGGTGTGGAACTGGGGCACCATGCTCTTTTGGGCGCAGGCGAACAACGCGTCGCTCTCTGGTGAGTGGTACTGGTTCGTGCCGCCAGGGATCTGCATCGCTCTCGTGGGCACGGGACTGGCGCTTCTCAACTTCGGTATCGACGAGTTCATCAATCCTCGCCTTCGTGAGACCGGCCTCACGGCTCGCCAGCGTCGTCGCCGTGGCCTTCCGCGCCGTGTGCATCTCGGCCTGACGCCGGTACTACGCCCCGCGACGAGCGAGGTCCCTCGCTCGCCGGTCCCTGAGCCGGTCTCATGAGCACCGACGCTCTCAAAGTCCCGCGCGTGCACGACGCCGCGAGTTCATCATCCAGCGCCGCGGCGAGCGCGGCGAACGTGCCGGCGCGGAGCGAGTGCATCCTTGAGATAAAGGACTTCAGTGTCGACTACGGCGTCGGCGAGGGCGCCGTACACGCCGTGGACGACGTGGCCCTGCAGCTCGATCGTTCCAAGGTCCTCGGTATTGCCGGCGAGAGCGGTTCGGGCAAGTCGACCCTGGTCTACGCCTTTACGAGGCTGCTGCGAGCACCCGCCGTGATCACGGGTGGCACGGCCCTGTTCAACGTTGGTCCAGGAAAGGACGGCGGACCCGACGAGTTCATTGACCTGGTCACGGCCGATGAGGCAACACTGCGCCGCGTGCGCTGGACGCAAGTCTCGGTCGTACTCCAGAGCGCCCTTAACGCGCTGAACCCTGTCGTGCGCGTCGGCAAGCTGTTCGACCAGGTCTTCAAGGCCCATCGGGCCGACATGTCTCGCGCGCAGCGGCACGCGCGAGCCGTCGAACTGCTGACCATGGTGGGGCTCGAGGAGGACCGCCTGGGGCGCTACGCGCACGAACTCTCCGGCGGACAGCGCCAGCGCGTGATGATTGCCCTCGCCCTGGCCCTTGATCCGCCACTGGTAATCATGGACGAGCCCACCACGGCGCTCGACGTGGTTACACAACGCGAGATCCTCAATGAGCTCGCCGAACTTCGTGCCCGTTTCGGTTTCGCCATGATCTTCATAACGCACGACCTTTCTTTACTTGTCGAGCTCGCCGACGAGATCGTCGTGATGTACGCGGGTCGGCTCGTCGAACGAGCGCCAGGACAAACCCTCTATCACGCGCCGCGCCATCCGTACACACTCGGTCTGTTGAACTCCTTCCCACCGATGCACGGAGCGCGCCATGAGCTGACGGGCATCCCCGGCGCGCCGCCCGATCTTTCGCATCTGCCGAGCGGGTGTGCGTTTCATCAGCGCTGTCCCTACGCCCTCGAACGTTGCGCCACGGATCGGCCACCCCTGGTCGACATCGGTGACGAGAACCGGGCCGTGGCGTGCTGGCTGCACGAGGGCGACAAGGACACCGTCGTTCCCGTGGAACTGCGCCGGAGCGCCCCGGGTGCGCAAGGAGGTGCGAAGTGAACGACACCGAAACCATCGTGAGTGAGCTCCAGGCTAGGCACTTGACCCGGCACTTCAAGGTGCGAGAGCCTGGACACCTACTTGGTGCAACGAGGATCGTGCGAGCGGTTGACAACGTGAGCCTCGAACTTCGTGCGGGTGAGGTCACGGCCGTCGTCGGCGAGAGCGGTTCTGGTAAGTCAGTGCTCGCCCGGCTCCTGGCGCGAATTATTCCTCCGACCTCGGGTGAACTGCTCATGCGTGGCACGGCCCTCGACCCCAAGGCACGCCGCTCACTCGCCTACGCCTCGGACGTCCAGCTCGTTCTCCAAGACCCGTTCGGTTCGATGAACCCAGTCCACAAAATCAGCCACAACCTGATCCGCCCCTTGAGGATCCACGGTGCAGCCAAGGAGGACGCGGTGACCCTCGCGGGGGCGGCGCTTCAGCGCGTGTCCCTGGAACCGCCCGAGCGCTACCTCGATCGATTCCCCTACGAGCTCTCCGGCGGACAACTCCAGCGGGTGTCGATTGCTCGTGCACTCTGCGTCAAGCCCAAGGTCCTCCTGGCCGACGAGCCAATCTCGATGCTCGACGTCTCGGTGCGCTTGGGTGTGCTGAACTTGCTGCGCGCACTGTGCGACGAGGACCACTTGGCGATCCTCTACATCACCCACGACATCGCGTCGGCTCGCTACCTCGCCGAGGAGATTATTGTCATGTACGCCGGCCAGGTGGTCGAGTACTCGAGGGGCTCGACGCTCGTCGACGCACCGACCCATCCCTACACCCAACTGCTGATCGCCTCGGTGCCCGACCCGACCAATCCAATATCGGCGGCGCCCGAGGGCGAGCACCGGGCTACGTCCGCCATCGCGACCCAAGGCTGTCGCTTCAGCCCACGCTGTCCCAAGGTCATGGACGTCTGTCGCAGCGAAGAACCGCCCGAGTTCATCGTTGGCGATTCGCACACCTCCAAGTGCTGGCTCTACCGGGACCGACCTGAGGTCCCGGTAGAACTCGCACGAACCAAGCGAAGAGGAGAGGGGGCTACGGGGAAGACTTGAACACGAATCATCTACTCGCCCCGGGGTTTCATCAGGGATTTCGTGGCGAGTGAACGTCGAGGGCCCAACCGGCCTTGCGTCGTTCAACAAGGACCCGCACAAGGTTCAAATTCAACGTCGGCGAAGGCCGGCTGGACACTATCAATATAAAGGAAAATCATGTATAAGAAATTAGGAGTTCTCTTTACCGCAATGGCATGCGTGGTACTGGGCATCGTGACGAGCGTGGGCCTCGGTGCCGCGTCCGCCGCGAGCCCGCCGCTCGTGTTAGAGGGCAACACGGGTGTCACGTTTACCAATAACTTCAACCCGTTCGACTCGAACTCGTTCTGCAAGGAGATGAGTGTCTGTTCGCTCGTCTACGAGCCGCTCTACCAGTTCGACACGATCAAGGCCGGGACGGCGTACCCGTGGCTCGCCACGGCGTACGCCTGGTCGAATGGCGGCAAGACGCTGACCTTCACGATCCGTTCGGGCGTCCAATGGAGCGACGGTTCTGCGTTCACCCCCGCGGACGTCGCGGCGACATTTAACGGCGTCAACGCCAACCCGGCCGCGAACGTGAACGGACTGCCGACGCTGGCCAGTCCGGCGACCGTGAGCGGCAACCAGGTGGTGTTGAACTACTCGAGCCCCGAGTACTCGAACATCGTCTCCATCGCGGGCGACCAGTTGATCGTTCCCACGAGCTTTTGGACGGCCAATAACCCGGTCGCCACCGCGACGGTGGCGAACACCGCGGCGATTGGTACTGGTCCCTACATCCCGACGAGCTACTCGTCGTCAGTGGTCAACTACTCGGTGAACTCGAAGTACTGGGGCTCGGCGCCCGCAGCGAGCGAGGTCCAGGTCTTGAGTGTGGACACCAACGCCGACGCGGCGACCGACCTGGCTGACGGTACCTTGACCTGGGCGGGCAATGACATCGCCAACGTGAACAGCATCTTCGTGAACAAGGACCCGTCGACGAACCACACGTTCTTCGCCCCGGGCAACACGGTGACACTGGAGTTCAACGTCACCAAGGCGCCCTTCAACGACCCCAAGGTTCGCGCGGCGATTAGCGCGGGTATCAACCGCACTGAGCTCGGGATCAAGGGTGAGAGTGGTTACGAGGCCCCGGCCACGTCGCTCAGCGGGTTGATTCTGCCCAACCAGTCGTCCTACCTCGCCTCGCAGTTCAAGAATGACATCAAGGCGACCAACAGCCCCTCATCGGTCAAAAAGATCCTGACGGCGGACGGCTACAAGAAGAACAGCCACGGCTTCTACGCGAAGAACGGCAAGGAGATCTCGTTCACCATTGAGGACCCGATCTCGTACTCCGACTACTACGCGGACGCCCAACTCATTTCTTCTGAGCTGAAGTCTGAGGGCATCAATGCGACCGTGTACGGTGTGCAGCCCTCGCAGTGGTACACGGACTCGGCCAACGGTAGCTTCACGTCAATCATCCACTGGGGCAACGGTGGTACCAACCCGTACACCCAGTTCGACAACTGGCTGGACTACACGACGTCGGCCGCGATTGGCAAGTCAGCGAACGCGGACTACGGTCGTTACCACAGTGCGGCGGTACAGGCGGACCTGGTCAAGCTCGCCGGGACTGACCCGAGCAACACGGCGGCCGTGAAGGCGGCGTCGTTGGCACTCGAGACGGTCCTTGCGACCCAGCTGCCGGTCATCCCGCTGTTGTACGGCGCCACGTGGTGCGAGTACTCGACGGCCACGTACTCGGGCTTCCCCACGCCAGCGAACCCGTATATGGACCCGGCGCCCGGTGACCCCGAGTTGCCGTACATCTTGACGCACCTCACCGCGGTTTCCTAGAAGGTCACCTCCGCGCGCGAGAGCGTCACCCCAACCCTTCGCAACCGCGCGCGGAGGGTTAGTAAACCTTCGCGGTCCGTCGGCTCGGGCCGACGGACCGCGAAGTCCTCCGCTGCAAGACTTCATCCCAACGACCAGGAGTTCCCATGACGACGCACCACACGCACGAAGAGGTCCCCTCACGCGCCTTCCCACCGGATTTCCTCTGGGGAACCGCGACCGCCTCGTACCAGATCGAGGGCTCGGTGCACGACGACGGTCGAGGGGCGTCGATCTGGGACTCCTTCGCCCACCAGCCCGGC
>JBEKWQ010000091.1:0-6811 GCA_049512875.1 Acidimicrobiales bacterium | reverse complement strand
CCTCATTGTCGTCGTGCTCTTCATTGGCTTTCTGTCGTTGCGGAGTCTGGCGGGCCTGTGGACCGATCAGATGTGGTTCTCCCAAACCGGCTACGGCTCGGTGTGGACGACGTTGCTCGTCACCAAGGTCGGCCTCGCGGTCGTGTTTGGGCTCATCTTCTTCATCTTGATGTGGGTGAACTTGCTCTTGACTGATCGATTCGGAGCCCGCGACCTCTCCTTTGAGCCCGAAGACGAGATCGTGCGAAGGTTCCAGAACGTCGTTCGTCCCTACGCCGGACGGATCTACGCCGTGATCGGCGTCTTCACCGGACTCATCGCGGGACTCAACGCGACTGGTCAGTGGCAGGCCTATCTGCTCTTCATCCACTCCAAGCCCTTCAACGTGAGAGACGCCCTGTTTCATAAGGACCTGAGCTTCTACGTCTTCACGCTTCCGTTCCTGTCGTTCATCGTCACCTGGACCCTGGTCTCGTTGTTCGTGATCCTGCTCATCACCGCGGCGTTCCATTACCTGAACGGCGGCATTCGAGCCACCCGCGTCACGCCTCGAGTCGCCCCGCGGGTCAAGGCACACCTTTCGGTGATCGGTGCGGGCATCGCGTTGATGAAGGCGGCGGGTTACATCATCGCCAAGTGGGAACTCGTCAACTCCACCAACGGCTACGTCCAGGGAGCGGGCTACACCGACGTGCACGCGCGCATGCCCGCGATGACGATCCTGTTTTACCTCTCGCTCGCGGCCGCGGTGATCCTGCTCGTCAACGTGCGTTCTCGTGGCTGGTCGTTGCCCGCGGTCGCGGTCGGTCTGTGGGTGTTCGTGGCCTTGGTGATCGGCGTGCTCTACCCGACGTTCCTTCAGGCCCTCAAGGTGAGCCCCGCCCAGGCCACGCTTGAAGCGCCCTACATCCAGCGTGACATTAACGCGACGCGTGGCGCCTACGGGCTCGATCACGTGGTCTATCACACCTTCCAGGGGGCGACGACGATCTCGACCAAGCAGGTCGCCACCGACGCCGCGACGCTGAGCAACATTCGTCTCTGGGACCCGGCGTCGAGCATCGCCCTCCAGACCGTCACCAAGCGTCAATCGATCCGTTCGTACTACACCTTCACGACCCTCGCGGTCGACCGCTACGTCGTCAACGGCAAGGTCACCCCCGTCCTGATCGGTGCGCGCCAGTTGAACTCGTCGAGTCTGCCCTCGCCGAGTTGGGTGAACACGCACTTGCAGTACACCCACGGTGAAGGCGCCGCGGTCATCGCCGCCAACGCCGTGGACTACACGACCGGCAACCCGGACTTCGTGGTCTCGAACGTGCCGCCCGCGTCGACCAACGGCATGCCGAAGCTGACCCAGCCCGACATCTACTTCGGTATTGGTTACTCGGGCTGGGTGGTGGCGAACACCAAACAGGCCGAGCTCGACTATCAGATCGACAGCGGTCCGAACGCGGGTCAACCCGTTGAGACCCACTACGCCGCCAAGGGTGGGGTCGCGGTCGGGGGAATTCTCAGTCGATTCGCGCTGGCGCTGCGTCTGGGCGATTTCAACTTCCTGATCTCGAACCAGATCACGCCACAGAGCCGGGTGCTCTTCGTGCGCGACGTGACCCAGATGGCCAAGAAGGCGGCACCCTTTCTCACCTTCGACCAAAGTCCCTACGCGGTGATCTCCAACGGCGAGGTGAATTTCGTCCTGGACGGCTACACGACCACGAGCCAGTACCCGTACTCGCAGAACGACGAGAGCCTCAACGTCAACACGGGCAATATCCCCTACGGCACGAACTACATCCGCAACTCGGTCAAGGTCGTCATCAACGCCTACACCGGTTCGATGAAGTACTACGTGAACGACCCCAAGGACCCCATCATCCAAGCCTGGCAGGCGGCGTTCCCCAAGATGTTCCTGCCGATGAGCAAGATGCCCGAATCGATCCGTACGCACCTTCGCTACCCGTCGGACCTCTTCTCGGTCCAAGCCGCCATGCTCGGCCACTACCACATCACGAACGCGAGCGCCTTCTACACCGCCTCGGACAAGTGGGAGATCTCACCCACCACGGGCGCCGGCACGCCGAGCGCGACGCTCTCGCGCACCGAGGTCACCAACGCGGCCGGCAACGTCATCTCCACGTCGCTCTCGCCTATGAGCCCGGTGTACCAGGTCGGATCGCTGCCGGGCGAGAACCATCAGCAGCTCCTCGAGTCCGTTGCTTTCGTGCCCGCGGGTAACTCGGGCACCGTCCAGGGCCTCACCGCGTTCCTGATCGCCACGAGTAACCCGAACGACTACGGTCACCTCAACGTCTACGTCACCCCGCGCGGCACTTCGGTGACTGGACCGGTCCAGGCGGACTCGGAGATCCAACAGACCTCGGCGGTCAGTTCGATCATCACCCTCCAGGACCAGCACGGTTCAGAAGTCCTGCTCGGTAACAACCTGATGGTCCCGCTCGACCAGAGCGTGCTGTACATCCGACCCCTCTACGTCACCAGCACGTCCAACCCACTGCCGCAGTTGCGCTACGTCATCGCGGTGTTCAACCAGGACGTGGCGATATCGCCCACGCTCTCGGGCGCGTTGTCCCAGGTTTTGGGCGCCAGCTTCTCCGGGGGCTCGTCAACTGGCGGCTCGTCGACGACACCCTCGGGTGGCACGACGCCCTCGGGCGGCACGGCGGCGTCGTACCTGAAGCAGGCGTCGGCTGATTACGCCGCGGCTGAGGCAGCGCTCCAGGCAGGCGAACTCGGCCAGTATCAGTCGGACGTTGACGCGATGAACGCCCAGCTGAAATTGGCGGAGGCGGCGCTCGCTAAGTAGCGCTCGTGTCGACGTCGTTTCGTCGATCCATCTTCGTTCGTTCCTCAGACGCGACTGGCTCGCGAGGTCGGCGACTGCTACGTCGCTGTTAATCGTGCGTACACCAAGGGCCTGTAGCCGCTGCTAGGAGAAGTGCTTGCGATCGATCCGACGGTGTTAGAGTTTGATCTAGGACGTCAAGACCCCGCTTCCCACTTCCCTGACAAATCATCAGGGAGTCGAGAAGAAAGTGGGTCAGCACGTGAAAAGCAACTTCTCCAAAGAAATGGTCGGTGCGCGCCGCGGCGTGCGCTCTCGGACCCTCTTTTCGCTCGGCGTCGTCTCGGCGACCCTGGTGCTCGGACTCAGCGCCTTCATCGCGTCTCCTTCGTTCGCCGCGGGCACCACGAGTAACGCAATCATGGTCAGCGGGGCCCCACTCGGGGCGAGCGTGGGCGGCTTTTACGCACCCACCGTGACGGCGACGTCAAAAGACGCGGTGGTCGTCACTCTCAATGCAACGTCGACCGGCTGTTCGCTCAACGCAGGTCGAATCACCTTCACCGCGGCGGGTGAGTGCGTGATGAACTTCAACGACACCGGTAATTCCATCTACGCTCCGGCGCCTGAAATTACCCAGAGTATCCGCGTCTACCCCGCGAACGTCATAACGTACGCGAGTGGCACCACCGGGGCGAGCGTGGACGGCTTCTACGCCCCTGACGCAACCGCGACGTCGGGCGACGTTGTGCGGGTGAGCCTCGCCTCCACGTCCAAGGGCTGCACGTTGAGGGACGCCAAGGTAACCTTCACCGAGCAAGGCACCTGTCGACTCTTGTTGAACGACCCGGGAAACGGCGCGTACGCCCCGGCGCCGGAGGTCGCCCAGAACATCACCGTCTACACGGCCAACATCCTGCACACGAGTACGGCACCCGCGACCGGCGTGATCAACGGTGCCTACCAGGCGAGTGCGTCTGCCTCGTCCAGGGACTCGGTCGTGATCACCCTCGATGCCACGTCGGTGGGATGTCAAATTGTGGTTCAGCGAGTCACCTTCACGGGTAACGGCCTGTGCATCGTCAACTTCAATGATCCCGGCAATGGTGCGTTCGCGCCGTCCAAGCAGGTGCAACAGGACATCGAAATTGGCACCGGCGGCCCGAAGCTTCAGACTCCGCTGTACGTCACCAGTCTTAACGCGACCTACGGCAAAACGCTCACGCTGAGCGTCGGTGGAGGTTCTGGCACGAGTCCCGTGGTTTGGGTCACGACAGCAGGCAGCGCGAATTGTTCACTTCACGGTCACGCCCTGAGTTACTCAAGAGTCGGTGTCTGCCAAGTCCAGGCGACGAAAGGCCCTGACGCCACCTATCTCGCTGGCAACCCAGCGTTCGCGACGATACACGTGAATCTTGCCTCAAGTCCCTTCGCTAACCGCGTAAGCGGTGCTGTCGCCGCGGGTCAGACGGATCAGGCGATCGTGCTCGGCACCGGTTTCTACGGCGTGCCGCGAGTCGTGAGCAACGTGGCGTCGACCAGGGTCACGGTGGCGAGCGTGAGCGCAGATCGTCTCGTTCTTCGCGTACTGGTCGCGAAGACCTCGCCCCGCGGTATGCACACGTTCACGATCACCTTCTCGCACGGTCAGCGGACGTCGGTGATCTACAGCCAACATTGAGTTGCCTTTGGCCGTGCGTTCGATGAGCCCGTCGAGCGCACGGCGGGGCGAGGCACCGTTCGGCCCGACGCCGGGGTGGAGAATATGTCCTTATCGGGGACGGTCGAAAGCCACACGAGGGTTTTCGAGTTTTCAAAGACAATCAACCGCGAGTCGTACGTGACGATTCGGTTACGGAAACGCACTATTCGGTTCAGGGGACGTAGTGGTGCGATATGGTCAGACGTAGGACGTCTAGATCTCGCTTCCTCCGTGACTGGCATTTTCCCAGCGCGTCGAGAAGAAAGCAGGTCGGCACATGAAAGACAAGTCGCTCAAAATACTGCGCACGGTTCGAGCAACCGTTGCCGCACGCAAGGCGTTGGCCGCGGGAGCGGGCATATCGATGCTCGTCCTAGGACTGAACGCACTGGTCGTCTCCCCCTCATCGGCGGCAGGCACTTCTGCCAACACCATTTCGGTCAGTGCAGCTCCTTCGGCGGGCAGTGACCACGGCTACTACGTTCCCCAGGCCCAAGCGACCTCTAGGGACCTGGTGCTCATCGCTCTTTACAAGGACTCGTCCGGTTGCTCGTTGAGTTCGGGCAAGGTGACCTTTACGGGAGCTGGCGAATGCGAAATTACCTTTAACGATCCCGGGAACACCACGTACGCGGCCGCGGCCCAGGTCGAGCAATCGATCAAGGTGTACGCGTCCAACATTCTCACGGTGAGCAATCCGCCCGCGGCGGGAAGTGCACGAGGATCGTACTCGCCGGGTGCGTCGGCGACCTCAGGTGACGTCGTTATTCGAAGCCTGGCGAGTGACTCGTCGGGCTGTTCGCTCTCGAACGACACCGTGACTTTCACTGGTGCCGGCACGTGTCACGTCGAATTCAACGATCCCGGCAACGGTGCCTTCGCCGCGGCCACCCACGTGGGCCAGAAGATCACGGTGTACAGCGCCAACGTGATCTATCCGAGCACGCCCCCATCGGCGGGCACCATTAACGGTACGTACGTCGCCGGGGCGTCGGCGACGTCTAAGGACAACGTCACTATCTCTCTTGACGGGACCTCAACTGGTTGTTCGATTAACAAGAACGTCGTTACTTTCACCGCGAACGGGTACTGCCGGATTGACTTCAACGATGCTGGTAATGGCGCTTTCGCGGGAGCTTCACAAGTCCAACAAACCATCATCGTCGGCAACGGCGGACCACGCGTTCAGTCACCCCTCTATCTGACGAGTCTCGACGGCACGAAGTACTCCAAGTTGACGTTGACGTCGATTGGCGGATCCGGTAGTGGTGCGGTCACGTACGCAGTGGTGGCGGGCACGGCGAACTGTTCGGTCAATGGCGACGTGCTCAGTTACACCCAGGTGGGCACCTGCACCGTGACGGTGACCAAGGCCGCAGACGCCAACTATCTCGCCGCGTCTTCCGCGCCCACAATCGTGACGATCAACCTGCCGAAGAGCCCGCACGCGTTGCGCGTTACTTCGGCGGTGTGGACGGGTCGAAGCGTGCGCACGACGATTCTCGGTACCGGTTTTTACGGTCAACCCAGGATCATGAGTAGTGTCGGCACGACGCGAATCGGGGTGAGCAGTGACAACGGGAAAGTGCTGGAGATCGTGGTGACCGTCGCCAAGAACTCGCCTCGAGGGATACACACTTTGACGCTCACGTTTTCCCACGGTGATCGAACGTCGGTCCTCTACAACCAACGCTGATGGCGCACTGCGACGCAGGTGTCCCGTCGAGTGGATAAGAGTTCTCGGGAAGGTTGACGTCCCGTCGGGCACTACCACCCACGATCCGTTCGGAGCTTTTGGTCGATGCCATGGTTTCCGGTAGCATGGAACACGCAACGCGGGGTGGAGCAGTCTGGTAGCTCGTCGGGCTCATAACCCGAAGGTCGCAGGTTCAAATCCTGCCCCCGCCACTAAGGGCTACGCACGTCTGTAGCTCGTTTCAAGCACGAAAGTCCCGGCTCAGAATGTATGAGTCGGGACTTCTGCCTTTCCGAGCTTTTGCTACTGAGGGTTCGTCGAGTTGTAGATCTGAAGTAAGTCACCTATTTGAACGACGTGCCACGGCGATACGTGGGTCCTGAGGTCGCGTGACGTCATGAGCGGTCTAGAAGTGAACGACCAGACGTACGATTGGATTGGATTCCACGTAATGTTTGGCGGCGTCGTTTCGTAGCACGAGCGAACCGGACTGGACACAAACAACGAGCGCTACAGTGGGCGTGAGTGGTGCCAGCAACATCTGTGGCCCGGAGGTTTTTGTGCGTTTGTTAGCCCGTCTGGTCGTGGCGGTCCTCGTCGCTGGTGC